>DATJAK010000162.1:0-43832 GCA_035516375.1 Bryobacteraceae bacterium | reverse complement strand
AGTTCGGGACGCGCGGACCAGCCGGCGCGGTTTCGCTATCGTCGTCGCCATCTTCTAAAATGTTTGGCTGGTCCGACCCAATGTCCGCAATGCTGAGGTCATCGGCGTCCTCTTTCTTGGCTACCTGGGTAGGGGGCGGCGCCTGGTCGGGTAAGTCGCGGGGAACGTCCAACACGCGCAGCGCCTCCGTGGCTACCGTATGAAATACGGGCGCGGCCGCAGCCCCACCAAATCCCGCGGTGCCATGCGTACCGTTCAAGCTCACTACTACCACGATAGCGGGATTCGTCAAGGGCGCGAACCCCATGAACGATCCATTGTACGTATGCGTATAGTGCCGGCTGGCGACGTCGAAAATCTGCGCCGACCCGGTCTTTCCGCCGACCGAATATCCCTCCAGGCGCGCCCTCGGGTAGCCGGTCCCTCCCGGAAGCACCACGCCCTCCATCATCTGGCGCATGGTAATGGCCGTTTCCGGTTTCAGGATTCGCACCGGCGCCGGCTGCGGCGCCGCCTGGCTGCCCTTCCTTAATATAAGGTGCGGCTTCACCAGCAACCCGCCGTTGGCGATCACCGAAGCGGCCCGCGCCAGCTGCACCGTGGTAACGCTGACCTCCTGCCCCATGGAAATGGACGCAAGCGATGTAGTTCCCCACTGTCCCAGCTTTCTCAATTTCCCGGCGGATTCGGCAGGCAGCTCGACGCCAGTCCTTTGTCCGAAACCGAATTTCCGAACGTAATCGTACATTCTCTCCTGGCCCACCCGCATGCCTACTTCGATCGCGCCGATATTGCTCGATTTCGCCAGCACGGTTGCCATGGGGACCACGCCCATCCCGGTGTGCGAATCGTGGATCACGCGCCCCGGCAGCTTCAGCACCCCTCCGTGACAATCGATCGGGCTCTCCGGCCTCAGATTGGTCGTTTCGAGCGCCGCGGAAAGCGTAATCACTTTGAAAACCGAGCCGGGCTCGAATGGCACCGACAGCGCGTGGTTCTGCCGCGCCTGATTCTCGCGAGGCCGTGGCGGCTCGTTCGGATCGTAGGGCGGATAGCTGGCCAGCGCCAAAATCTCCCCGTTTTGCGGATTCATCACCACCACGCTGCCGCTGACGGCTGCATGCTCCGTGACCGCCACCGCGATCTCGCGCTCGGCCACGAATTGCAAATGCTCGTCGATCGTTAGCGCAAGCGGCGTGCCGTCACGCGGCGATGTTTCCATTTGCGAATCGATTCCCCTGCGGTTCACATCGGTCAGCAGGCGCACGCGTCCGGGCTTGCCGCGCAGCTCGCTATCGAAACTTCGCTCGACTCCGGCATTGCCCTTCTCCTCAAAATCGACCGACCCAAGAAGCGCTGCTCCCAAGGCCCCGTTCGGGTAGTGCCGCTGGCTCTCGCTCTGGATCTGAATCCAATCCAGGCGCAGGTTCCGTACGCTTTGCCCTTCCTCAAACGTGATTTTGCGTTTCACCCATAGAAAACCGCGCTCCGCGTCGCTGGCCGACTTCATCTTTTCATAGAGGTCATTCCGATCCAGGTGCAAGGCGAGCGACAGAATCGTGGCGGCAACATCGAGATCCGGCACTTTCAGCGGATTCACGTAAACCGATTCGGTGGGAACGCTCATGGCCATCGGCTGCCCGTGCCGGTCGAAAATGGTTCCGCGGGGAGCCGGGATGGCCACGTCCAGCTCTTCACGGTTGCGCGCCAGCTCAACATACTCGCGATGATGCAGGACTTGAAGAGAGAGGAGCTTGGCAAAAATAGCGCCGCCCCAAAGCACGAAGATTGCCGCCAGGACGGTGAGACGACGCTCGATCATACTACTTCACCCCCGCGGTCTACTTCACCATCGCGAACGTGCCTTCCGCCTTTTCCTCCAGGTGCACGACCTGGTCCGTCGCCGGTGTCACCAGGTCCTGGCGCTTGGCCAGCGACTCCAGCCGGTCCGGCCGCAGCATCTCGGCCTCCTGGAGCTGTAGTACCTGGCGATCGTTGAGCAGCTGGCGCTGTTCCGCGCGCAGCGATTCCAGCTTGTACCCCTCCAGTGTGTTCGCCACGCTGGGGGCTAAGACGCCAGTCAGCAAAACGAGCGCGAGCCCTGCCGCGCCAATGGCCGACCAGCAATCGCTGCGGCCGCGCGGATCGGCTTCACGCACCAGGCGCGAGTTGTCGATCTTCTTCGAATAGAAGAATACGTCCTCGTGCGGCAGAGCTCGCAGCCGGTAGGAGCCGCGCTCGCCACGCGCCGGCGCGGGCCGCTGGCCCGCCGGGGCCGCAGCCTGCGCTTCAGTCTTGCTCAAATATGCTGGCACCGTCGCCATGGTTTTCTTCCTCGAGCCTTTCCGCTCGTTAGTGCATTTCCAGCGCGCGCAGCTTGGCGCTCCGCGACGCCGGGTTTTGGGCTGTTTCCTGTTCGCTCGGCTGGAGCGGGTGCTTCGTCAGAATCGCCGCGCGCCCCTCACGTCCAAGCTCCCTGAATTTTTCCTTGACCTTGCGGTCGTCAATCGACATGAAACTGATCACTACCATGCGGCCACCCGCCGCTAGCAGATCCGGACCCGTGCGCAGCAGACGGTCCAGCTCTCCGGGTTCGTCGTTCACCGCCATCCGCAACGCCATGAACGTCTTCGTGGCCGGATGCAATTTTCCCGTCCGTGGCACGGCCCGCAACACCACATCGGCCAGATGTAGCGTGCTCCGTATGGGCCGTGCTCGGACGATGGCTCTGGCTACCTTCCGCGCCCTCCTTTCTTCGCCCCACTGAAAGATCAGATCGGCGAGCGCCTTCTCGGCGGTGTAATTGACGAGATCGGCCGCCGTCATGCCCGAGGTTTGATCCATGCGCATATCCAACGGCCCATCCGCCAAAAATGAAAATCCCCTCTCCGGTTCCGTCAGTTGATACCGGCTTACGCCTAAGTCGGCCAGCAACCCGTCTACCCTCTGGAAACCGGCTTCTTGAACCGCTTCAGTCAATGACTCGAAGCGGCCTTGATGAAATCGAATCCGTTCCGCGTACGCCGCCGTGTTGCGGCGCGCCATTACAAGCGATTGAGCGTCGCGGTCGTTGGCGATCACCACGCCAGTGGTCAATCGCTCCGCGATCAGAGCCGTGTGCCCGCCCATCCCCGCCGTGGCATCCACGTAGATCCCCATGGGACGGATCGCCAGGTACTCCAGAACCTCGGCGGGCATCACGGAGATGTGCATATCGCATCAGCCCTGCCCCCGGTTCCATCCCGGCACTTCAGTTCAGACCGGCCGCCTCCAGCTTCGCCAAATCCTCGGCGGCCATCTGCGACGCCTCGCGCTTGCGCTCGTCGTAAATCTTCTCGCTTAGAACTTCGATGCGGCCGCGGTACGCGTACAAGCGCACCGGCTGGTTCTCGAGGCCCAGCTCGCGCCGCAACTCCGGCGGAAACAGAATCCTGCCCTGGCTGTCCATCTCCGACTCCGCCCCCAGGTCGGCGGCATTGAACGCCACGTTGCGAGCGATCCGCGGATCTTCGCGGTAGGTCTCAAAGAATTTTTCGTTTTCCCGCCACACCGCAATCGGATATATTTGCGCTATGCGGCGATCCAGGCTGGTCACGAAAAGCTTCTTTTCCCTCAGCGCGCTCAGGAACTGCTGGAAATCGACCGGGACCTTCATACGCCCCTTGTCGTCCAGCCGCCCGGGGTACATACCCCGCGGCGGCTCGACCATCAGCAGCTGTTCCCCTGAATCGCCCACTTTTTAGCCATTTTTGGGCTATTTTTTAGCCACAACCAATAGTGGCATGGCCATTTCCTTTTGGCAAGAGATTTTTTCAGGAAGTCTCTGATATGCGAAGAGTTAGTTGCCCACAAGCAGATCTATGCTAGTCGAGAAACATACGATATATAGATTTGATGGCGAAGAATAGGAGAAGATAATAGCGGACCGAGCGGACCAGCAATTCCTGGAGGGAATCGAAAATTTGCCGGAGGAGATTAGAAAAGGGGCCAAAGAGGGCTCCGGCCCCGAGAGTCTTATTGCTGGATCGGAATCTTACTGCCGGACGGCTGACCGAACACCATCGATTCACCAGTGTTCACGATGACGCCGATTTCCAGCACCGTGTTGTTGTTCGTGGCCGCGTTTGCCGGCACCACAAACGTGATTTCGTAGGCGCCGATGAAATCCGGGGATGCTTTCTCTGAGACCACCGGGATTCCACCTTGCGTACCGATGGCGACCGCTTTGAAATACGCGGTCGAGATGGAATCCACTCCCGGCTGCGGCAAAGCACCTGTGGCCAGCGGAGGCGAGGTCGGGCCGATACCGGTAACAATCATCCGCACCATCTCGTTCGGCCGCGCCGGCTGCTCCAGGCTGACAATGGTTCCGTCCTGGTGAATCAGCAGAGCGCGCCGGACCCCATCCGACATGGGGATTTCGAAGATTCCTAAACTTGCCTCGCGCACCACCACGCCGACCGGCTGTAAGGTGGAGGCGTTGTTTACCGTCACCGAGACCGGGATTGTACCGTTCAAGGTGTTGTCGCAGGGCACTTGGAACGTGATCAAGGTCTGCGCACTATTGAGGCCAGTAACGTTGAGGATGGGAGCCGACTCTTTGGTAGTGAGCGGGTTGAAAACGATGCTCACTCCTGAAGGCTGCTGAAGCGGCGCTGGGAACAGATTCGGCATGGCCGGCAAAGTGGCGGGTGTGAGTGTGGGGCCGATGACCAGCGTTCCCACGCTACATGGCGAAAGCGCAGAGAAAGTCCCGGTTGTGTCGCTCTGGAAGAACCCCGCGCCATTCACAAAATTCGTGTTGGTCAACGTGATACCCGGGGGCGTCACAGTAAGATTGAACGTGGCGGTTTGGCCGCCGGCGGTTGCTGTGATCACAACCGAACCCGCCGTTGTTCCGGCATTCACGCCGATGGCCGCCAATCCGGTGGCGCCGGTGGTGGCGGGATTCGTTCCGTTCAGCGACGCGGGTCCGCTGGTAACGGTGAACTGCACGGGAACGTTGGCCAGGGTTTGCCCGGTCCCCGTGGTCAGTTGCACGCTGATGGGTTGAAACGTTGAACCCTCCGGAACACTTTGATTGTTCGTGCTGCTCACGGGTTTCAGCGACGTAACCGTCACCACGATGGTGGCGGTAAGACTGAACGTCGCAGTTTTTCCATTCGCAGTGCTAGCGGTCACCTGCACCAACCCCGCAGCGTTGGGCGATAGAACCACGGTCGCCGAAGCCCGGCCGTTCGAACCCGTCGCGGTTCCTGAGGGCGTAATCACGGCAGAGCCAGTTGGCGTCACACTCCAGGTTATCGGCGTAGACGGTAGTGGATTGGGAGGCGTGCTGGCATCTACCACTTGCACCACCAGCGGCAACGGTATCGCCTGGCCGGAGTTGGCGCTTTGGAAATTCCCGCTCACGATTTGTACAGCGTTCGCGGTCGACGGCGTAACGATCAGCGCGTAACGCCCGTTAAAGGGCGCGGCGTAGCCTACTGCATTGCCGAGGCCCAGAACCAGAGGATTACCCGCTAGAGTTGCCGGGACCCCTCCGATCAACACCCAGAAGTAAACCGGCTGGGGAGGCGTGCCGCTCGATGGAATGGACCCGAAGGCCACGTCGCACGTGGCGTTCCCAGTGCTGTCGGTCAATACGGACTGGGGATCGGCACCGGTGCCTGTGGCACAGCTGGCAGTAGGGCTCCCGGCCGAATTTCCAGGATCGGGAATCAGGCGGACGGAAACATTGGGGATTGGCAGCCCACCATTCGTTTGAACGTTTACCGTGATCGGTGTACTGGTTTCGGTGGTATTGGCCGTCCCCTGGAATGTCGTTGTGCTATTCGGCTGAGGAGCGGTGACTTGAACCTTTGCGTTTGATTCCGTGGCGCCGGACGAACTCGCGTTCGGAGTTTCCGTTAGAGTGAATGTGACGCTCTGGCCGTTCGTCAGAGTAGCCGTCACTGCCATTACCCGGAGCGTAAGACCACCGGTGTCGGAACCGTTATAGCGGTTGCAACTGTAGCCGGTCTGATTGCACAGATTCACGGTAGCGCCTGCGGCTGTGCTACCCGTCACGGTAGTCGCACCGCTGATCAATACTCCACGCGGAGGTTGGATTAGATCGGCATCGGTCACGGACCAGTTGACCGTCGCGTTGCTGACCGGATTGCCACTCGCGTCCTGAACCAAAACTACCAGCTCATCGAAAAAACTGTACGATCCGGTTGCGCATCCATCACAATCGAGTTGACCGTTGCCTTGCGCAACGGAAATTGTTTGCGCCGGCACTGCACTGGCAAAAATAAAGGCGAACAGCGCGCCAACAATTAGAAAAGTTCTGCTTGCTACCAAGGTGCCTCCTACCAGGCCCGAAAAACACAGTGGGATTCAAAACGAGGACGCGGCGAGAACCTCAGTGTATCATCCCTCACCGCCTTCGGGCGAGTAAAAAAAAGAGGGGAGCCGAAGCCCCCCTCTCTCATAACAACAGGTATGGTCGTGATTACTGTCCGAGTTGCTCGCCGCTGGTAGAGCCCGCACTCGGGAACGGATTTGGCGGACGCTTCCCGGCAGTCAGAGACGGATCCGGGATGACCAGCGCCAGGTACCCCATCGCCAGTTGACGCGCGCCGACATCGGTGATGAACGCGAAGCCGTGGGCGTACTGGAAGGCGCACTGGGCAATCATGTAGCCGTCGAATCCAGGCGCCAATGTCGAGACTGTATTAGCGTACACCGTCGCAGTCGCAACACTGGACGTGGTGGTCACGGCAGGTGCTGCCGTGCCGTACCAATTGAGTTTACATGTACCCGCTTGCGGAACGGTGCCGAACGGATCCGTGGACGTATTGGCAATCGCTATACCGGTATCAAATCCGGACAGATTGACCAAGTACGGGAACAGCAGGACCGTCTGGCAAGCAGCGATCGAGAATGCATTCGCCGCCTTAGACGCATCCAGGAAGCGCGGAATCGGGTCGCCCGATGTGGCTTGGATTACCGTGCTGGTTGGCGCGTACCAGAGGTTCACGGATGCGGTACCGATCGCGGGGCTGTTAGCGCCCGGATTTGCCGTGTAACTGACAAACACCAGGAAGTTGTAGGTGTCAATGGCGCTCGGTTGCGTCGTGATTACTTCCCAAGTGGCCGTAGCCGTGGTGCTGCCAACGGTGTCAATCTCAGCCAGCGGGACCGTGGCGGTTTGGTACGTCACACTAGTCGTGCTGGTGACCGTGGACCCCTCTGCCGCAGTGTCGCTCGCCATCATGGTTGCGAAGGACGAACTGGCGGACGTTTGAACGGTTGTGACCCCAGCGGCCTGGACGACGTTGACCGTGGAGACATAGAGCTTCGCACCTGCCGGCAGATTCGTGAACACCGCATGGAAACGCGTTCCAAAGTCTGCCAACCCGATGCTCGAACCGATCAAGCCTGTAGCTTGGGTGCCTGGGGTTCCGCCTGGGCCACCGGCTGGCTCAAAGCCAGACTCGGAATGGTAGATGGTTCCTGGCACATTCTGCACCAACACCGAACCTTGACCGGCTGTGAGGCCTGAACCTGTAGGCGCGGACTGAACCAAGCCATCTGGCTTGCTCGTGGCGGCTGGGTCGGACCTCGTCTTAAAGGCCGATGCGAAGTTGTTTGCCTCCGAGAAGCTTAAGACTGGACCAGCTGCCAGCGTTTGGGTAACGCACTGTGCGAAGCCGACAGCAGGAGCTGCCCCAGTAGTCAAGCTCGCCGAAACGAAACCGACGATCGGCTGCGCGTTCGAGATGGGTAGGGCCGACGGGTTGGACGTCTGAACGAAAGCCTGAACCGCAGCGCCGTTCGAGAACGTGCTGGCATTCGTGCGGATACCGGTGATGCGGTATACGCGCGAACCGTTGGAACCGGGAGCCACGATCGGCACGCCGAAGAACGTCACGTTGCTGCCATTGACGACGCCCTGATACACGTTCGGGGCTGGGCCGCCGCCATTCGCAACGGAGGTTGAATTGCCTGGAGTAGCTGTAGTTGCGGCGTTGAATGTCTGAATGGTGTAGATCAAACCGGCCACGCCAGCGACGTGATATCCGAACGCATTGCAGCCTCCGGAGTTCGCACCCGCCGGGTGCGGGTTAATGCAAGGGATAAAACCCGCATTGCTCCCAAAGAGGGGAACCGGACCGGTGGTCGAAGTGTTCGGCTCGTCGATCAACAGGAGCGCCTGGGACACCGCATCGGTGGAAACCAGCCGCGTCGTGATCTGGCTGGTCAGCGCCACCGTGATATTCACCTGGGGAGCCGCAATACCGTCCGTGGCATTGCCGCCCGTGCAGGTAATCACGATGTCGCCGACCTGTTCTGTAATACCTTCCTGGCGAATGGTCGGCGTGTTCGACGTGTTGGCGTTACACGTGAAGTTCGGGCCGCCGCTTCCCCCAGTCTGTGCGCTAGCTAGCCCTGCAAACAGCGCGAGCACGGCCAACGCAATAATCCATCTGCGAAAATCTGCCATTTCCTTCTCCTTGTGAATTGCGAAATTGAATCGGTCGAAGTTCTCTTCCAACCTGAGCCTCAAAGTTCAAACCGTGTTCAAACCGTTTTCAGTCTACCTAGGGAACTTCTCCGTGTCGGGCGGAGAGCCATTTACCGGGGCGGTGAAGCGGCCACCGGGACCTACTAAGACTTCACCGACAGGCGCATGCTGTAACTGTTTTTATAGTCTTCTTCTGCGCTCGTCGGGCCAGAAACAAAAATCAAGATGTTGAGCAGACGCGGTAAAGATAATACATAACTGATGGAGCTCCATCATGTCAAGAGAAATTCTTTGCCATCAACAGGAAACGGTGCGACTCGCTGCTTAAATCGCATTCCCTGCCGCGCTGCGCAGATTAAAGCACGGGGCGCATCCGCCGTCAACCAATTTCCTTCGAATGGCGCTTCCTTAAAACGATTCATGTAGTCGATCATTCAAACCTTACTTGTGCGGTTCGCCACAAATTTCGGTCGCCGCCAAGTGCCCCCCGCGGCTTGCGACCAGTCTCGCCGATCCCGCTTCGCAGCACGCACAAAATCCGTGACACACTACCCAACTTCGGACACACCGCGGTGCATTTCCGTAACCATGCGCCGCACCGTTGCAAAATATAGGCGAAATGTTCCCAACCCGTTCTCCTCGCCGAAAAACCTGAGTCAATTCACCCATTCGGGTATGGAATTCTGCCACGGGGGAAGCTACCGGTGGATAGATGCATCGGTACTAACCTCCGTCGATGGCCAGTATTTTCTAGTGCCTCCCATCATCGAGCGCGACCTACAATTGAGAAATCTGCATGACCGAGACTACAGAAAGTGTTGTGCTGGAAACTTGGAGCACGCCGCAGTGTCCTTTCACCATTGAGTATTCGCGCAGGATGCTCGACGATATCCGGCTCGCCGTAGTGGACGCATTCTTTTCGCTGCCGCGGGGCGGCGCCGAAATCGGCGGCGTGCTGCTGGGCAAGTATGCCAATGGGCGGGTGACGATTCTCGAATACATCCCGCTCGAATGCGAGCACATTTTCGGACCTTCCTTTACCCTCTCGCCCGGCGACCATGGACGCCTGGCGGACATCGTGTCCGGCACGGCCGGCCAAATCACCGACCTTCAGCCAGTGGGCTGGTATCACTCGCACACACGCAGCGACATTTTTCTTTCCGATGCGGACCT
The DNA here is from genome assembly GCA_035516375.1 of Bryobacteraceae bacterium. Lineage (GTDB taxonomy): Bacteria > Acidobacteriota > Terriglobia > Bryobacterales > Bryobacteraceae > PSRJ01. The sequence continues at coordinate 34,147 of DATJAK010000162.1, read as the reverse complement.
GGATATCCACAATCGCTACTTCCCCAACCCGTGGCAAGTGGCGCTGGTGTTGCGGCCCTCCACGTTTCAACCCGTGCAGGCCGGTTTCTTTTTCCGGGAACTGGACGGATCCGTCTACAGCAAAGGGAGCTATCAGGAATTCGCATTGGATCCCTTGCCCGTAGGACAAGTGCCGCGTGGAATGCCGGCTCCCGCTACGCAGGCGATCCATCGGCAGCCCGAACCGGAAGGCCCGGTCATCACGCTCGATGCCTCTCCCGTGACCGCTCCCGCTCAGCCGGAACCTCCGCATGTAAAGGCTGTTGCGACCTCGTTCACCCCAGCCGCCGATCCGCCTCCTCCGCCGCGAGCGACTTCGCTGCCGCCGGAACTTCCTCCGTTGCCCAGACTGGAGTTGGTGCCGGATCCGCCCAAGGCGCACAGCGAGCCGGTTGTGGAAAACGCTCGCGAAGTAGCCGCCGCTCCTGCGCCCGTCGAGGAGATGGAAAAGCCGGCCGCCACGAAGGAGAAATATCAGCCTTACACGTTTGAACCCTGGGTTCCCGAGCAGCGCAAAGCGGCGCCTCCCATCCAGAAGACTGAACCGCTCATGGCGCACGTGGAAGCCGAGCCGCCAGTCGTATCGTTCGAACCTGAGCCGCCCGCGGCCGTAGCGGAGCCACCCGCTGCTTTCTTTGCGCCAGAGGAGCCTGCCGCACCCACCAAACCAGCCCTGGAATTTGACGGTTTGATGACAGGCGGTTTTGACAGCAGCGTCGCCCCGCTTAAACAGGAAACGGATGAGCCGGTCAAAGGATTGGAGCTGACGGAGACGCCCGCGCCGGAAGCCACCGAACCTGCCTTCGCCCTGACCGGCTCCGCGTCTGTCGATGTTCCCACTGAGGCCGCTCCTCACATGGAACCGGCGCCGGCTGCCGAGAGCATACCAGCCGCTCTTCCAGAAGCTGGGCCGGAACAGCTTGATACCGAACCTCCCAATTTCTTGCAGATGGAACCGGCCCGCCCGCGCCGCTGGCTTTGGGTCGCTGGCGCAGCGGCCGTGGCGATCGCTCTGGGTGTTGGGGCCTATCAGCAGCGCGCAGGCTGGATGATGCAGCTTGTGGCCCAAGTGCAAGGACTGCTGCCGCAGCGGGCGGCCGCACCCGTTCCGCCTCCCGCCCCGCTGACGCTGCCTCTAACTGCGAGCGAAGAGCAGGGACAATTGCAAATTCGCTGGGATAGCGCGGCACCCGCGGTCACCGGGGCTCGCGACGGCATTTTGCAAATCACCGACGACGGCACCACCACTGACCTGCCGCTGGACGCGGCGCACCTAAGAAGCGGCGTGTTTACCTACGTCCGGTTCGGCGAACATGTGGACGCGCGCATGACCATTCAGGAACTCGATGGCGGCCAGGTTCGCGCGGCCACCAGTTTCTACGGTGCGCTTCCGGCCACGGCAAAAAATGCCGCCGCCGATCCCGCGGCGCATAAAGAGAATACCGATTTGGCCAAGGAAAACAGCGAGTTGCATCAGCAGGTGGATCAGCTCGGCAAGCAGGCCGCTGAGTTCCGCCAGCAGCGGGACGAACTGACGCAGCAAACCGCCAAGTTGAAAGCCGACCTCGATACGGCCACCGCATCGGCGAAACAAAAGGCCGCCCTGGCGCAGCAGAATGCGGAACTACGCCAGCAGCTCGACGATTTGTCGAAACAGGATACCAAGCTGAAGGCTGACCTGGAGACTAAAGCAGCATCCACCAAACAAAGGGCCGCTTTGGCGCAGCAGAACACCGAGCTTCGCCAGCAGGTGGATGATCTGACCAAACAGACCGCCAAGCTGAAAGCGGACCTGGAGACCAAAGCAGCAGCCACCAAGCAACGGACTGAACTGGCACAGCAGAACGCCGCGCTTCGCCAGCAGGTGGATGATCTGACCAAACAGACTGCCAAGTTGAAGGCCGACCTAGCCGCCCGTGCGGTGCCTGCGAAACAGGCCAAGGAGCAGGCGCAACCGAAGGATGAGCTGGTCCAACAGCGGGACGATCTGCTGATCCAGATCGCCAAGCTGAAAGCCGAGCTCACGGCGCAAACTGCCGGCGGCAAGCCGAGCTCCAACACGCAGCAGAACGCCGAATTCAGCAAAGAGCGGTATCAACTCGTTAACCGAGTGAGCCAGCTCGAATCGGACCTGGCCGTAGCGCAAGCACGCAGCGAAAAGCTGCAGCGGCAGCTGGAAGACCTGAAGAAATCGCAAACCCAGCGGCGCCTGCAGAACCAGAGCGGCGACCCGACGCAGTAGCGGGCAGCGCCCAGAAACCGCCGCTACTTAATGGCAACCGCATTGGGCGGCGATGCGATCCCGCCTTCCAGCGGTAACGGCACCGACACGACCATAAACTCGTAGCGGCCGTCGCGCGCGCAATCTTCCGCTAAAGGCGCCAGCACGAACAACTCGCCAAGAGGCAAACCCAAAAGCGGCAGCGCGCGATAGTGCAGAATGCCCTCGTTAGAGAAATCCGAAGGCAGGGGTTCGACCGCCGGGCAATCTGTGCCGATGGCGGCCACTCGGTTGTTCCAGAGCCATTCCACCAGTTCGCGCGTCGCCTCCACGCCGATCGATTGAATCTTATCCATGGGAGCGAGCGCGCGCTTCTGCTCGGCCGTCGAATTCTCGTAGGCCTCCATCCATCCGGTTCGGACCAGCAGGATCGCGCCCGGCTTGAGAGTCGTCTTCTGTGCTCGAAGCGCGCCTTTGAGCTCATCCAGTGTGTACACATCTCGTTGTAACGGATTCACCGGGCGTCCTTGCGCTTTGCGAAACGCATAGGCATCGATGAGCACTCCTCGCCCCACCACCTTATCGGCCCAGTGGTGGATGCTGAGCCGGGCATTGCGTCCCTCGCGGATTTCGCTCACTTTGACGCCGTTGTAAAAAGCCTGGTGACGCGGATGGCCCACATGCGCCAGGCCGTCCCATTGGCTGCCGGCCTGCGTGTTGTAGCGATCGAGCACGTCATCGTGCGCCAATGGCGCCAGGTGCACGATTTCGTGAACGACTTCCGCGCGGCCGAACAGCGACGGCTTGGCAAATCCGATTCTGGCATCGAGCCGGAAGACCTTACCGGTTTCGACCAGCCCGGCCGCTTCCACCACACCGTCTTCCGTGAGGAAGTTCAGGCAGCCAAGCGCCTCGCTGCCATCATGGAAAACACCCCATGAGGACTCGGGTGGCGCGTCCTTTTTGACAGGTAACTGATCGAAAGTGGGTAGCTTCTGAAAGTCGATGCTTTTCATGGTGTTCATCTAATATACCTTCCGGTCCTCCGACTGGCCTTTGGTTGCCAAAGAAAATCGCGGGTCCACCGAACCGCCCGTCAGAATGCGCACGCTGGCATACTCGCCGACCCCCGGACCGTGCTTGAATCCATGTCCCGAGCCGCCACCCACCAGCCAGACATTCTCGAAATCCGGGTGACGGTCGATCAGAAAATCGCCGTTCGAAGTGTTCTCGTATTGGCAGACGCGGCATTCCGTCAACGGGGCCCCGGCCAGCGCGGGAAAGCGTTCGGCCAGGAATTCGCGCGCCTCGGCTACGCTCTCATCGCCGATACGCCGATCGCCGGAATCGGGGTCGAAAGCCACGCCGTGCCGGTCGAACGCCAATTTGAAACCGCGGCTCTCCAGATCGGGAAAGCCATAGGGGCCGCGCGGCTCGGTGAAATCGATCCACACCGGCAAATGCGGAGGAGCGAAACGCCGGTCGCCCGCTGGCGGCGCAAAGAAGAAAACCTCTTGGCGGCTGGGGCGGATTCGCTCTCCCAGAAGCTCGGGAAAGAGCTTGGGCAGCCATGGCCCGCAAGCGAAGACGAATACCGCCGCCGGAACCGGCTGGCCGGAAAGCGTGCGCAACGATGCCACGCGCCCCCTGCCGGCAGGCGACACGACCCCTTCGGCGGCGTAATCCACTCCCGAGCGCATGGCATCTTCCACTACCGCCACCACTGCGCGCCGCGCCAGCAGCGCCCCGCCTTCCGGCTCGAAGATGGCATGGTCGTGAGCCTCGGATAGCAGGATTTGCGGATAGCGGTGGACGATGTCGAGCGGAGATAGAATCTCCATCGGCACTCCGGCGTTCACCAGTGTGCTGCGCGTGGCATCGCTATAGGGGTCACCGTCGCGAGCCAGCCACAGCACACCCGTGCGGTGAAAGAGCGGCTGGCCAGTGCGGCGAAACAGATCCTGCCACAGCGCGAGCGAGCGCGCCGCCATGGCGGTGTAAATCGCATCGGGGCCGTAGCCCATGCGCAAGATGCGGCTCTCGCCGCCCGAACTCGAGCGCGCATGGCCCGGGCCCCACGCATCGAGGAGCAGTACGGATTTCCCCGCGCGCGCCAGGTGCCACGCGGTCCACGAGCCGAACACTCCAGCGCCCACGACAACAATGTCGTATCCGGCCAATTCTCAGTTCGCCAGCGGATCCGGACGAAGCTGGAAGTGCAGCACCTTGCTTTCGGTTCCCTTACCGGTTTCGGTATGGAACATGGCGCGCGTGGAGTAGGTGGACCACAGGCCTTTGCCTTTCCACCCGGTTTTGGGATCGTCGATGCGGCCGTCCAGGCCTTTGGCGAAATAGCCGATCGGATACGGCACGCGCAGCGTCACCCACTTGCCGTTCACGATCGCCATCAGCCCGTCTTCACCATTGCCGGTGGCGATGGGAGTATTCTTGCCCAGCCCGAACGTATCGAACTGGTCGACCCAATCGTAATAGCTGGCTTCCGCGCTGCCCGAATCGGTGACGCCTTTGAGATTCGGCACCGGGAACGGGTAGAGCGTCCAACCTTCCGCACATTGCTGCCCGGTGGCGTTCGGCCCATTCAGCGGGCCCGTGCATTTGCGCCGGTCGAAGCTCGCGAAATGGCCGCTCGAGAGCACCGTCCATACGACGCCGTTGGTATCGATATCGAGCCCGCGCGGCGAGAACCCTTGCACTTTGGCCTTCGGGTTGTTCCACGGCAGTTCGTACACCTCCGTCAGCGCGGTTTCGGTTGGATTCGGGCCGGGCACAACGCGCACGATTCTTCCCGGGAATCCCAAAATGGTCCCCCAGATGGAACCGTCGGCGGGGCTCACGGTAACGCCGTAGGGCGAACCCGAAATCTGCTTGTCTTTGGTGGGATCGACCGGGTCATTCGGCCCCACGAACGCGTCGCGTTTGCCGTTGCCGTTGGTATCGAGAATCAACCCGGTCCAGCCCTGCGATTTCTGCTCGTCGTGCGTGGCCTCGAATTTGCGGACGTCCAGCCAGCCGATCACGTTGCCGCCGCCACCGCTGCTGGTCCACAGAATTTCGTTCTTGTCGAACTGCAAATGGTGCGTGCTGAAACAGGTGTCGATGAGCGTGAACTGCTTGCTCTTGGGATCGTAAAACGCAAGCTGGCGGCCGCTGCGATTCACTGGAAACAGTTTCGCCGAGGGAAGGCTCGAACCTTCTCTACAATATGCCGGGTTGTCCGGCGGCCGGATGACCGAGGTGAACCAGACGCGCCCCTTTTCATCGAACATCGGGTTGTGCATATTCGCCTGGCTGGTCCAGATGGATTCATCGCCCCAATACGGCGATGCCTCGCGCGGCTTCTCGGGAGCGGGCGTGTTGGGATCGCGCACCGGCATCTTTACCGAAGTGGCCGTGTTGTGCACGGGATCGAGAACCGGAATGTCATCGGTGCTCAGCTCGGGCGCGCCGTAGAGCAAACCGTTGGCGTTCAGGGCGGGGTTGCGTTTATCCGTGGCGATCTCATCGTGCAGGTACGCCTTGGGGCTCGCCCAATCCCACTCGGTGACCACCAGGTTGCGTTCCACGCCTTGCGGGCGCGGCGGAGCGGGCGGCAATTCACCTGCCGCGATGCGGTTGGTCCAATCGGCGAACATCGCCAGCGTGCCCTCCTTCCCCATGCTGCTGACGCTGGCGTACATTTGGCCGCCGGCCTGTCCGGACTGGATGCGCCGTTCCCACTGCTTCACCGGCGAATCGAGATTGCCGAACAGCGCCGGAATGGTGCGCGTGGCTTTCGTACCCAGCGCGTGGCACGACCAGCAGCTATCCGTCTTCAGCATCTCGATGAGCTGCGCCTGGCTTTTCATATTCGGCGAGAATCCATTGCCGTTGGGACCAGTGCCGGGGAACTGGCTCTTATCGGGCACCTTGAGCAGCGAATACCAATAGCTGGGCGGATAATATTCAGCAGCAGCCTTGGCACTCGGCGCCACCACGGCCGTGATGTTCAACGTCTTGCCCGGCGCCGCCTGCATTTTGGGCGAATCCACCAGACCGTAGCCGCGCGACCACACGGTGTAGTTGGCTTTGGGCAGATCGGGGATGACGTAACGGCCCCGGTCATCGGTCACCACGATCTTGCTCAACCTGGTGGGGAGGTCGGTCGTTTCCGCGATCACCCAAACGCCTGCTTCGGGACCCTTGGCGCTAGTGACTACGCCGCCAATATCGTCGTTGTCGATGCGGACGGGCGCGCTGGCGTCTGGTTGTGCACTCAACTTCAGCGAGCCGGCCCAGAACGCGGCCAAACCGGCCGCCGTCAATGCAACGTATAGCAGTCTTGTCCTCATAGCTCTGCTCCGGTGCGGACAAGTATACACCCGGCGGTCTGTGGGGCAGACGATCGGTTTCTGTCGTCTGCCGGCGCCGCACAGCGGCGCACGCACACCTACACTGCACTCGAGCCGACACCGGCCATCTATGTTATTTGCTGGGCTGCAAGTGTGACTCCCAAGATCTCAGTTCCCGTCGACGGAAAACGCCAGCAAAACGTTGCCGGGCGTGCCGCCAAACTGCCCATATCCGGAATTGACGTACAGCATCCCACCCGCGACCGTCGGTCCGGCGCCGTCGAGCGAGCCGCCGTGCGCCTTGACGCCGTTCACCGTGTCGTACTCGCGCACGGTATCCACATCCCAGATCACTTCGCCATTGGACGTCGAGTAAGCCCGCAGATGCCCATCGAGGGAACCGGAGAAAACAGCGCCCGGAATGGCCGTCACCGCCGCGGACTGCGCCGGGCTACAGTTCTTGCGGTCGCCACAGGCGAGTATTGGCTTGGCATTCCAAAGTTCCTGGCCGTTCGCCAGCCGCAGCGCGTGCAATCCCCCGCCCTGCTTCGCATCCAGACCCAGGCTGTAACCCAGCGGCGACTTCGGATCGATCGCGGGCACGATCTGCACATCCGAAATTGCCACGTACATATTGTCGTGGTCCGCCGCCGAGCCCCACTGGCTGCCGCCGAGATAACTGCCCTTGCCGGCGCGCGTCTGCCACAGCACTTCCCCTTGCTGATCGGGATCAAGCGCATGCGCCATTCCGGACTTCTGTCCGATCACCAGCGCCCGTTTTCCATTGGGCAGCGAGACCAGCATGGGCGGCTGGCCGAAATCGAAGTCGCCGCCTTCCGATTCCGGACAATTGGTTTTCGGCGGAGCGACGCAACTATTGTTGAAGGCATCGCCCGCCGTCAGTTGCCGCGACCACAGGATTTTGCCCGATTTGCGGTCGAGCGCAAGCAACGCATCGCTGGTGCGCGTCGGCGGATCCGAGTAATTGTCGCCAGTCGCCACGTAAATCGTGTCCCGTCGTTCATCGAACGTCGGCGTCGACCATACGCCCGCCCCCGAAGGCCCATGCAACTGTGCGCCGGACTTGCTCTTCTTGGTAGGCTGAGCCGCATCGGCGATGGTGTAGGTCTTCCAGATTTGCTTGCCGGTCGCGGCGTCGAGCGCGACCACGCTACCGCGGAAGGTGCAGCACTCGTAGGTCGGCAAAGGGGCGAGCGCCTCTTCGCTGCCCGAGACACCTACGTAAAGAACACCTGCGTGCAGCAGAGGAGTGTCCGTCACCATCGCGGCGAAGTGATCGTCCACGTGCACCTTCCAGATCAACTTGCCGCTGGCTCCATCGACGGCATAAACGCGTGCGCTGCCGTCGGCGAAATACGCAACGGGCTTGGCTCCGGCGCCAGTCGGCGTACCGATGGCGATACCGGATCGGATGGTATTATCCGCATCGAAACTCCAGTAAATGCATCCACGCCTCGCATCCAGGGAATACACGGTCCCCGTCTGGCTCCCGACGAACACGCGGCCGCCGGCAATCGAGGGCTGCGAGCGCGCCACGATCCCGTCGCCCAAGCCAAAGGCCCATTTCAGCTTGAGCTTGGGCACATCGCCAGGCCCGATTCCCGCGGCCGCGGCATCCTGGAATCTGGTGTTAGTTGGATCGGTGCTCCATCCCGTCCAGCGCGGACCTTTTGAAACATCCGTCAGACCCGGCCCAGACCGGCCGCAGAACGCGCTATCCGGCATCGGCTCCTTCTTCGTGTTCGGCGGCAGAGCGATGTATCCGACGAGCGCAAATTTTTCGGCACTGCTCAGTCCTTCCGCCTGTGCCTTCATCACGCCCGTTTCGAGCGCATTCATCACCTGAGCCGGCGGCATCATGCGCAGCGCGCTGAACGCGGGCACGCGGCCCGTTGGCATGTCATGACAGGAGGCGCAGTGCGCTTTATAGACCGCTGCGCCATCCTGCGCGAAGGCGGCCCAGGCCCCGAGAGTGAGAAGCAGAAGACGTCGCATCATGAAGCTCCTTACGTAAACCGATAATCAAAAGTTCGCCAGATGGATGGCCAGATTGGCGCTGCGCTGGCGAAGGTAGCGCGTAACGCACCGCGCCACGACCACACCATAATTCAAAACTGCAAAACAGAGAGCCAGCAAGACACCATAGGCAATCGACGCGTTGACCACTCGCACGATGAAGTTGGGGTCAACTCCGGAGGCGGCGGTGGCGCCATCCGCGACGGCCAACAAGCTGCCGGACCGCGCCAGAACGAACATCCAAACCACGCCCGCCACACGCGGTAAATGGACCAGCGGCCAAAGCCAGCGCGTCCATTGCGGCCGCACCAGGTTCAGACCTGCGTCTATCGTCCCTACGAGCACCATCACCAGCAACAGCAGTCGAAACGTTTCCCACCCCGGCCCGGCTTCGATCACCGCGGCTGCTTGCGGGCCGGTAATGATCGGAAATCGCGGAATGGCCAGCCAGCAAAGAAAAAAGACCACACCGCACGCGAGTTGCGCAATCGCCTGCGGACGGGAGACTGGCCTGCCTAGCGATTGAGCCGGAACTCTCGGCGCCGGCGTTAACTTGCGCGGATCCCACTTGTCCAGCAGTTTGTATCGGGCTTGAAAAACGTCGATCAGCGCGAACACGATCGTCACCACTCCGAACACCGCGAACAGCGCGCCCATCACTCCCCAAAACAACACGCTAAAGCCTGGAGACCGAAGCATCTCTGGAACGGACTTTCCAGTAGTCAGTGCCGTAAGATCGGCGACGTAAGGCGTCGTGCAGACAGCGATGATGCTTAGGATCGAGGCCAGCCACATCGTCGTCTTCAACGTGAACCAATAATACGGAAACACCGCCGGACCGATCAGATGCTTCTGCGGTACATAGCGCCCCGCCATGAGCATTGGAGACCCGAGTTGTTTCAGCATGGCGGCCCCTTCTTCTTCGCGGAGCGGCCGGCCCAGTTCGGCTTCTTTTTCCTCTCGCTGCGACCGGATATTTTCCGCCAGTTCCTTAATAATGTCGTCTTGCTGCGCCTCCGGCAGATATTGTTTCACTGCGTGCAGGTAGCGATCGATCAGTTCCATAACACCCTCCTAATGCTCGCGTGCGGTAGGCTGCAGGTCCGCAGCCTCGCCGTCGATAATCCGGTCAAGTGATCCATTCAGGTTTCGCCACTCCGCGAGAAGTTGCTGGAGGATCTTCCCACCCTCCGCAGAGAGACGGTAAAAACGTTTGTTGCGCTTGTCCTCTTCGCGCCATTCGCTGCGCAGCAGACCCTGCGATTCGAGGCGGCGCAACAGCGGATAGAGCGTGTTTTCGTCGATTTCCATGCCCCGGTCGGCCAGCGCCTTGCGCAGCGTATAGCCGTAATGCTCGACCCGCAGCTTGGCCAAAACAGCCAGGACCAGGCAGCCTCGCCGCAACTCAAGTCGAAGATTTTCAAAGAGTTCGTTCATCTTTCCAATACTGTTTTCCATACAGTATGTATCAAACACTATATGGCGCACCGCATCACCTGTCAAGAGAAATTTTCGATGGTGCCCAGCGGTTATACGACTGGTATGAAAACGGCGGTTTTCATTCCGGGCGATGTGTTCGCGCGCGCGGAAAATCTCGCCAAACGAGCCAAGAAGTCTCGTATGCGTTCCTCTGACCAGTAATCTTCGCTGGGCGGCGGCGCCAGGCACCGTTACTCTTCCCCCAAGCATCACAGGTTTGCCCAAGGACTCCGTCGCGAACGCTTCTCAGATGGTGACGCTGGATTGTGCCCTCTTCACCGAGCGGATCGGAAAACTCCCGCAAGCCAAGCTCCGCTTGATCCTCGCCGGAATCGACCTCATTCTTGGGAAATAACCCACGAACCATTCGTTTGCCGAATTCCTTTTCGCTCGCTCAGCGTTTCTCAATTAACCAAGTCGGATCTCGGCTGTATGGCTTTTGAAGACTCGCCGGTTCATACTGGTGCCACCTCAGGAAATCAGAAAGGAGTTCCTCTATGTCAGAAAAAGAAAATACCCATCTGGCCGAACAGGCCATCTCCGCTTTGAACGCGCATGATCTCGACCGGTTTGTGAAGCTTCTGGATAGCTCCTACGTGTTGGAACTGGAATTAGCGCAGGGCAAGATTCATGGCCCGGACGGCGCGCGGCAGCACTTGGAAGCCTATCTCAAGGCCTTCCCGGATTTGCGCATCGACGTAGAACAGATCATCGCCAGCGGCGACCACGTGGTGGTCCGCGCGAGGGTCACCGGCACGCAAAAGGGAAATTTCATGGGCATTGCGCCCACAAATAAAATGATCAAATGGCAGGTTTGCGATGTATTCGAAGTGAAGAACGGTAAGATGGTACGCGACCGCGTGTACGCCGAGAACGCCAAGGTCTTCCAGCAACTCGGCGTGCTCTCCATTCCGCGCACACAAGCCGCGGGATAGCGGCCGCTCCGCCGCCAATCCGCGCGTTCATTTTGCGAGCAACTTGCTGAGCGCGCGGAATTGTCCCACCGGGAGGCGAACCTCGCCCGCCGTCGTAAGCCAAAGCTTCTGGTCTCCGCCATCGGCGAACTGAACCGCCTGGAGGGTCAGCCCATTTCCCACTTCCGCCGGAAGCGCGGATGGGAAGCTGGCGGATTTCTGAACGGCCGACTCAATACTCGCCGCGATCTTCTGCCGCAGCGATTCGCCCAGCGACCCGGAGCGCAGCACCTCGCCGAGCGACCCATCGGCATCGATCTCGCGAGTCTCGGCCGCGAGCGCGATGCGATTTTGCCCCACCGAGGGAGTCAAGCCCACTTCGACCACGCCATTGCCGCCTACCAGCCTTTTCACGAGTTCTTTCCCAAGCGCTTTGACGCAGGTGTAACGCTCGTAGTGCACATTGACGGTCAGCAGCGCCGAGGGTGGCTTGGGAACCAGGACGGCCCGCTCCACCGAGAGCCTTTCGCCGCAGCGGTCCGATCGGTTCAATTGGGCGGCCATCAATGCGGTGAGGTTCTCCTGAAAGTTTCCCAAGTCCGCAGTCATGGCAATTCGGAAAGTGCCAGCGCCCGAAGACGCAACCGTCCCCCACGCCGTGATCTCGACGGGTTGTCCTTCCAGATTGAGTTGCGTTTTGATCGAAGGAATTTTCAGCGTTGAATCGCCCGGCGCCTGTGCCGCGCACACTACAGCGTGTGCAGCCAACGCCACAGCCGGTAGAAACCAGTTAAAGACACGCATCGAACTGGAGTCGACGTAGCGCGAGCTGTGGCGGTTTCAATAGCGCTCGCGCATTTCCGCGCCCGCTATACGCGCAGCACCGCCGCCCCTCGGATCGCATCATTCTTTAGCGCATTCAACGCCTCGTTGGCTTGCTCCAAGCGAAATTCCTGCACCTCCGTCTCGATCGGAATCTCCGCCGCGATCTTCAAAAATTCCTCGCCATCGCGCCGCGTGTTATTCGCCACGCTGCGGATCACGCGCTCGTGATAGAGCAGGTCATAATCTAGCGGCGGAATCGGGCTCATGTGGATGCCGCCCAGCGCGACCGTGGCCCCGCGCTTGAGCGTCCGCAATGCCGCAATCACCAGTTCGCCCGCTGGCGCAAAGATCAACGCCGCATCCAGTTTCGCTGGTGGCGCCTCGTTCGAATCCCCTGCCCATCGAGCTCCCAGATCGAGAGCCAGCTTGCGGTGACGGGCATCGCGGGTGATGGCGTAGACTTCGATGTTCCAATGCCGCGCCACTTGAATCGCTACGTGGGCCGCCGCGCCGAAACCGTACATGGCGAGTTTGCCACCCGGTTGAATTCCCGAGAGGCGGAGCGTGCGAAACCCGATAATGCCCGCGCACAGCAGCGGCGCTACGTGGAGGTCGCTGAATCCTTCGGGCAAGGCGTATACAAACTCCTCGCGCGCGAGGGCGAATTCGGCGTATCCGCCATCCACCATCCAGCCCGTGAAGGTCGCCTTCTCGCAAAGGTTCTCGCGGCCCGAGACACAATACTCGCAAACACCATCGGTGCTATGCAGCCACGGAATTCCCACGCGCGCGCCCGGCTGGAAACGGGAAGCCTGCGGGCCGTTCGCCTCCACCACGCCCACCACCTGGTGGCCCGGAACAATCGGACTCTTGCGCGGCGCCAGTTCGCCTTCCGTCACGTGCAGGTCTGTCCGGCAAACCCCGCAAGCATGGACGCGCACCAGCACCTCTCTACCCGCCGGCGCCGGTTTCGGCAGCTCGACGATCTCGATCGGACGCGACTCGATGCTCGCCGGCCTACGCAGGATACAGGCCTTCATGCTTGTATTCTCGCGCCGAGCCGCGAGCCTCGGAACACCTGCCGCCCTGCTATCGTGAAATTACACCCCACGCATGGCCAAGAGAATTATGATCGTTATCGTTGGCATCGGCATCGGCTCTCTGGCCGGCCTCGTGATCTCCGCTCTGGGCGCCGGCAACATCGGGTTGATCATTGGCGCTATCGCGGGCGGAGTGATTCCGCTCTTGCTCCTAGGCCCTCCCGGCAAGTGAAAATTTGCGGATCGCCGCACGCGAAGAACCGCTATAATGAGAACCCTCACAACGTAACGGAGGAAGCCGATGTTCTGTTCCAAGTGCGGCGAGTCCGTCGCCGATGGCACCAAATTCTGCCCGAGTTGCGGGTCGCCGCTCGGCGCGCCAGGTTCACCAGCGCCACCGTCGGCGTTCACCCCGTCGCCCTCATCTCCCGCCGGTCCAATCGCTCGCGCGGGTGACTACGCGACGTGGTCCACCCGCGCCATCGGCTACATCATCGATACGTTACTGGTCGCGCCGGCTATGCTGATTCTGTACTTTTTGCTGAGCGGGTTGATTGGAGCCTTTGCCAGCATCGGTGGCAGAGACATCGCCCGTGGAATGTGCTGCTTCTTTATCGTATTATTTCCGTTGGCCACCTTGGCGGTCGGTCTATACAATCGGGTCTACCTGATCGCCGCCCGTGGAGCCTCCATCGGCCAGGGCGTTGTGAAGGTCAAAGTGGTCGATGCCAACGGATCGTTGCTCTCGCAGGGCACGGCGCTGATTCGTCTCCTGGCGCAGGCCGCCATGGGGTTTGTGCCGTTCCTTCCGCTGCTCGACCTGCTCTGGCCGCTCTGGGACGACCACCGGCAGACCCTCCACGACAAAGCCGTGGGTTGCTACGTAATCAACAATCCGCAGGCAGCATAATGCGAAAACTATTGTCCAGACCGGGAACCGCTCCAGCCGCCGCCGGGCTCGCAATTCTGCTCCAGGCAGCCATCGCACGGATGATTCTCGCAGCCGATGAAACGCGCGTCTACTTCCTTGGCCACCCGCTCAACTGGGAATGCTCGCTTCGTGCGCACTACGGCCTACCCTGCCCCACTTGTGGTTTGACCCGAAGCGTCATCCTCACTCTGCATGGACATCTGGCACGGGCGTGGCACCTTGCGCCCGGCGGGCCGGCGCTGACCCTAGGAGTGCTCCTTGCAGCAGCCGGCGTGCTAATCCTCGCGGCTGCGCAGTTTTTGTCGGCCAATCGGACCCATGGGAATCGATGGCTGGAACAACGCATCAAGCTGACATTGCAAAGCGGTACTATCGTGTGGGCGAGTGTTTCCATAGTAATATGGCTCGCGGGTTGGGCCGGGCAGTTTTCGAGCGCTCTACAAGCCGTGCACTAAGACTATCCTTATAGGAATGGAGGTTGTGACATGCCGTTCTGTGCGAATTGTGGCTCCGCCGTGGAAGGCCGTTTTTGCCCCAAGTGTGGAACGCCGTTGGGAGCCGCGGCTCCAGTGGGCGGCGCGGCACCGCCACCCAGTGGCGCTCCGGTTGGAGCAGGAGCAACTCCTGCTGCAGGCGCCGCCTCCACGGGCTTGACCGAGAATGCGGCAGCCGCGCTGTGCTACGTGTTGGGGCTGATCACGGGCATCCTGTTCCTGGTGCTCGAACCGTACAACCGCAACCGGACCATCCGTTTCCATGCCTTTCAAGCCATTTTCTTCAACGTGGCCTGGATCGTGGTCTGGATTGTCATCGGAATCCTCACGTCCATGATCAATATGACCGGACTGTTTTTCGGTACGTTTTTCCTGTACCCGCTGATCGGCCTGGTCTTTTTCGTCATTTACATCTACCTGATCGTTTCGGCGTATCAAGGCAAATCGGTGGTGTTGCCGATCATCGGACCACTGGCGCAAAAGCAAGCGTGACTCGCCGCAGACTCATTCGGCTTTTTGGATGGGGATTGGCGCTGGCGGCCGCCGGTGCCGCGGCTCCGGAAGGCCCGCAGATCCCGCGCGTCCACTACATCGATCTCTACGGGACCGGAAAAATCACCGCCGCTCGCATCCTCCGCGAAGCCAAGCTCGAGACCGGCCAACCGCTCCCGGCCTCGAAAGGCGATTTGGAAGAACGGATCAACCAGATTGCCGGCATCTCTCGAGTTCGGGTGGAGGCCATCTGCTGCGAGGGCCCCGACGCCGTGCTGTTCGTCGGAGTGGAAGAAAAGGATGGGCCGCGCGTATCCTTCCGCTCGGAGCCGATGGGCAAATCGGTTCTCCCTGCGGACCTCGTAGACCACTACCAGCAGTTCGTCGAGACCGTAGCGAAAGCCGTAGAGCAGAAGATCAGCTCCGATCAGGTGGAGATCTCGCTGGCCAACGCCGCGCATGGATTCGAGGCGGAGTTTACCGCATTCGCCGATGAGCACGCACCGCTGCTGCGCGATGTTCTGCGCAACACGGACGACGCCGAGCAACGCGCCATCGCGGCGGCCGTGATCGGTTACGCACCCAAGAAAGCCGCGGTGGCTGACGACCTGCAATACGCCCTGCAGGACCCGGATGAGACGGTCCGCGGTAATGCGATGCGATCTCTCAAGGCCCTGGCGATCGCGGGCGTTCGGGATTCGAGCCTCGGAATCCGGATCTCTCCCACCTGGCTGATTGAGTTGCTGAACTCTCTGGTATTGAACGACCGGCTGCAAGCCGCCGACCTTCTACTGATCCTTAGCGACCAGCGTGAAACAGCCGTACTCGATCAGATGCGCCAGCGGGCTCTTCCGTCGCTCGCCGAAATGGCGCGTTGGGAGACGCTACGCTATGCGCTGCCGCCGTTTTTGCTGGTGGGTCGAATTGCAGGCTTCGATGAGGAAGAGATCCAGCGGCTCTGGTCCAGTGGAGAACGCGAGATCGTAATACAAAGAGCTCTCGGCAAACCGGGAGCCCGCCGGAAGTGAGCCGGCGCTAATCTCTGTCCAGTTCCGCGCTGACCGACCGGCCCACGCACTTCACACAAACCGGCCCCTGGGGGCGCAATTCGTGCGTCGTCTGATCGCCGCAAGCCTCGCAGAACTGGACGGTCTTGGGAAACATGCTCGGCTCTGGCGGAGCACTCGAGCCAGGCGGAGCAGTTGTTTCTCCGCCGCTCCAGTCGGCGAACGCGCTGCAGCCATGCGCGCGCTCATAGTTCCGCACGTACGCTCCCATCATGCGGTCCGTAACGGTGGTGTGGTCCTCGAGCCAGCCGGAGAGAAACTCCAGGAAGAGTTCCGTGCCCTCTTTGTCACCCGACTCAATGAGCGGCACAAACAGCTTCAGTCGCCGCCGCGCTGTCTCATGCTGCTGCCGGTGCCAGCCGTACGATGGATACCCGGTCGACTGCATCAACCATTCCTCGTGCGAGAAATGATCGTTCATGTGATCGACCAGGCTATGCAGGTGCACATCGATTTGGGCTGGCGCCGCTCTCCCGGCAAACGCTCGCTCCAGTTGCTCGGCTGCTCGAAACAAATCACGATGTTCCGCGTCGATTTGGCTGAGAAATACCTCGTTCTCATTACTCCATCTGAAATGCGGCATAATTCATTGTACGCCAATTCAGACTAATCGCTCCGTTTTGTTGGCTAGACGGCCACTGGCTGTAGTACTCTGGACGGAAGGATGCAGGCGAGGCCCTTTATTCTGCGTGGGATCGGCGGAAATGCGGTTCCGGTCCGTTCGCTTCAGCGGCCCGGAAACGTCCAATGAGCCCGAAGCGTAGCGCGATCAAAACCGCGAGCCGGCGGCCTGGCACCCGCCGCAACAGGCCCGCGCGAGTCCCCACCAGGATTCCCCGGCTGCTGTTTCTCGTGGCTGCGTTTGCCGGCTTGGCCGCAATCGCACTCCAGGCCCGCTACACGGTTACGCTGCAATCGCCCTTGCGCATGCGCCTCGAGTGGCCGCTGGTGATTGCTCCCCGCATCTCGACCGACGACACCGTGGGCGCCCAGGCGGATCAATCCGGCTACCGGCTGACCGCCTACCAACAATACGCCTGCAACAAATTTGGCCCGGCGTGTCGCGTAGCGCTGGCAGTGGCGCGCGCCGAAAACCCGCGCGGCGCCTGCGAGATCTACCACTACAACACCGACGGCACTCTCGATTGGGGCTATTTTCAGATCAACACCGTCCACCTGAAGCGGGCCGGCGTCAACCTGCGAGACCTGCTGGACTGCAAGGCGAACATCGATTTCGCTTACCAGCTCTACCGGGAACGCGGCTTCGAACCCTGGACAACGTACACCAGCGGTCTTTACCGCAACTATCTGCGCGATCCGTAGCGAGTCACTTCCCGGCCGCGGACAGCGGACTTCCCACCCACGCCGTTCCCGCCGGCAGCGTTTCGCCTTTCATCACCAGCGAGAGCGGGCCCACGCGTGCACCGTCGCCGATCGCGGTATCGTACAGAACTATCGATTGCTCCCCGACCTCACAATCCGCCCCGATCCGCAGCCGGTCGGCTTTCATGACACGATCCTCGAACAGGTGCGTTTGCAGGATGCATTCCTGATTGAGGATGGTGCGGTCGCCGACCTCGACCAGGTCCCACTCCAGGAAACCCGTGGTGGCAATATAGACGCGGCGGCCGATGCGCGCCCCGAGCAGCCGCAGATACGACGGAAGCAAAGGCGTGCCTTCGAGTGCATCCAGCGCCAGAGGCGTGGCGAAGAATTCGAAGAGCGCGTTCACAAACTCCAGCCGCCAGAGGAAACCGCTCCAGAGCGGCCGCGCGAACGGCCGGTACTTCCCCATCACCAGCCATTTGACGAGGGCCACCGCAAGCAGCGCGGCCAATGCGCAGCCGCCGAATATCGCTGGCAAACACAAGAGCGTCAGCGCCATGCCGAAATGCGTCCACAGCCACAAAGCGATATCGATCACGGCGACGGTGACTAGAATGAAACCCGCATCCGGCAGCGTCACCCGCGCGAGCTCACTGACGGCCCGGCGCCACCAGAGCTTCCGGCCGGGAGTAAAGGTTCTCGCCTCTGAGAAGCCGGGGCTGGACTGGCGGCGCGGCAGCTCGATGGGAGGCGAACCGAGCCAGGATGCGCCGCTCCGCGCGGCTTCGCCCTCACGCGAAGGCGCCGCCGAAAGCACGCCTAGCAGCGAATGGTCGCCCAGCGTGACGCCGGCAGGAATCACGGCACTGTTTCCTACGAAGGCACGGCGGCCCAGCTTGGCGGGCGCCAGTGTCAGCCAGCCGCTCTCGATGCGCGCCGCGCCGAGCGAAACTTCGTCGGCGATGGTTGCGCCGTCGCTGATTTCGAGCAGGTCCGGCGTCGTCGTGCTGGCAGTCGAAAACTCTACCAGGCGCCCCAGCCTGGCGCCCAGAGCCGCATAGAACAGCTTAACGTAAAGCGTCGAATGCAAAGGTCCGGTGACATCCACGCCCAGCGCAAGCAACTGCTCCACCAGCCAATTCCTCGCGTAGAACCAGCCATCCACTGGATATTTCCCGGCACGCGCCCGGCCGATCAGCAGCCACTTCCACCCGACCACCTGGAGAGTCAGGCACAGCATGAACGACGCGCCCGCCGGCGGCGCCGCAAACAGAAGCCGCCACCCGTGGAAATAGGTGAGGATTGCGATTCCGGGAACAAACGAAGCCAATTCGATCAATGGAAAGAACAATATCGCGACACAATAAAAAGCGCTGATCGCCGATCGATGCAGCCGCCCCCGTGCTGGCGGCGGAAGATCGGGCGCCTTGGCTGTGGCGCGGCGCGGCGGCGAGCCGGCCCAAGTCTCGCCTGCGGGAATCCGCGCACCCTTCGCGAGCAACGACAAATCTTCGAGGCGCGCTCCATCCTCCATCACGGCATTCACGCCCAAAACCGTCCGCGCCCCCGCGAAGCAACGGCCGCCAATCGTCACTGGCCCGATCACCAGTTCTCCGCGCTCCACCGTGTAGCCCGGCAGCGAAGCGCCCTCATCCACGCTCGATCCATCTCCGATCGAGATCAGGTCGAATGCCGCCAGATGGTCGGTAGCCAGGTGCACGTTTTTGCCGATGCGTGCCCCCAGCAGGCGGTACACAAACGGCAGCCAGGGTGTTCCGCCCAGCCGCGTCAAGGGCAGGCTCGATACTAACGTCTGCACGAACCACCAGCGCAAATAGTAGCTGCCCCATAATGGGTGCCGGCCCGCCTGAATACGGCCGAGCAAGATCCATTTCGCGGAAACGGCCAGCACTAAGAGCAGTGGGAGCGCCGCGATCCCGCTGGCCGCCGCCCAGGCTGCCGACTGCCAAAGCGAATGATGGGCGGCCAGAAGGAAGTAGACCAGGTAGGGCGCGACCGCAGCGGTGCCCCGAAACCCAAAAATGAAATAGAGGCTCGCCGACTGCGCCATTCCGGCGCGGAAGTGGCGGACTCTTTCCTCCGCCTCCGCGTGGTTCTCCGGCTTCCGATACGACGGTTCGACGGAAGCGGCGGCGGCGCTTTCGAGGGCCGCTGCGAGGCAGGAAATGGTCGGGTGGTTGTAGACCTCCGCAACCGTCACGGAGCGAAACCGTGGATCTTTGCGCAACTCCGACACCATGCGCGCAGCAAACAGCGAGTGGCCGCCCAAATCCAGGAAGAAGTTATCCTGCACCGTGACGCGCAGGGGCCGAAACAAATCCCGCCAGATCTGGAGAAGAAGCTGTTCCGTAGCGGTCGCGGAGTGGTTCGACCGCTCGCGCTCCTGCTGCAAGCGAGGCCGCGGCTCGGGCAGGGCCGCGCGGTCCAGTTTGCCGTTGGCAAAGCGCGGCAAATCGCCAATCGTCTCGATGAGGGCCGGCACCATCCACGCCGGTAATTGGCTGCGCAAGCGTGAGCGCAATCCATCCTCGTCTATGCTCGCGCCCTCTCGCGGCACTGCATACCCAACCAGATGCGGGACGCCGCTGCCATTGGTCTTCACCGCGCATCCGGCGGCCTGAACCTCGGGGCCTTCGAGCAGCACCGATTCGATCTCGCTCAGCTCCACGCGCAAGCCGCGCAGCTTCACCTGTCCATCCATCCGGCCGAGAAAGTGGATGTCGCCTTCCGCGTCGATGCGTCCCAAGTCGCCCGTCCGATAGATTTGCGCGCCGGTGCTGGCCGCGAAGGGATCCGGCACAAATCGCTTCGCGGTCTCTTCGGGAAGACCGGCATATCCGCGAGCGACGCCTGCGCCGCCAATGCAGATTTCTCCCGTCTGGCCACCCCGCACGGGGCGAAGCTGGTCATCGAGGATGTGGATTTCGTAGCCCCACACCGGCCGGCCAATGGTGACGGGCCGCTCCGGCGAAACATCCGCGTAGGTGGCGATGACGGTAGCCTCGGTCGGCCCGTACGTATTCACGATCCGCCGTCCGCGTTTCGCCCATCTCGCTACCAACTGGTTGGAACAGGTCTCCCCGCCCAAGATCAGCAGGCGCAGCCGCGGCACATCTTCCTCCATCATCGAGAGCAGTGTCGGCGCACAGGAGAGCACCGTAACACCGTATTCGGTGAGTCGCCGGGCAAGGTCGGGGCCGGCATGCGCCATTTCGGGGGTCGCGGCGACCAGCGTCGCGCCCGCGTAAAAGGCCAGCCACACTTCCTCGACCGCCAGGTCGAAGGCGAGCGAAGCCCCCTGATAAACGCGGTCTTGGGGACGCACCCCAAAAATGCGCCCTTCCGCGCGCACCAGGTGGCAGACGTTGCGATGCTCCACCATCACGCCCTTAGGGCGGCCCGTAGAGCCCGACGTATAAATGATGTAACAGAGATCTTCCGGCTCTGCCCGGTTGCCATCTCGCGCCAGAGGCGCCGGCCTCTCCGCAGCGATCGAATCGCCATCGGCGTCGACCTTCACTACGGCGCCGCGAAACCTTCGATGACCGCTGGCCAGCGCGGACGTGGTCACCAGCGCGCTCGCGCCGGAATTTTCCAGGATGTAATCGATCCGATCCGCCGGGTACATCGAATCGATGGGTACGTAAGCGGCACCCGCCTTGAGGATCGCCAGCAGCGTGGTGTACGCATCGGCCGAACGCGGCAACAGCATCGCCACGGCCGATCCGCGCCGCACACCGTTTCTCCGCAGATACCGGGCCAGCCGGTTCGCGCGCTGCTCTAATTCGCCGTAGGTGATTTCTTCCCGGCCAAACACCACCGCCAGGCAATCAGGGCTTGCTTCTGCCTGCCGCTCGAAGATTTCGTTCAGACAGAGATCCTGTGTCTGGGTGTCGCACGGAACCAGAAGTTGTTGTGGGGTCATTAGCTTAGACGGAATCCGGGCAGCGGAAGAGCGTTTCGGTCCCATACCTTCTGTCAGTGATTTCGGACCTTTTTCTCTCCTTCTTTAGCCAGCGGGCGTTAAGCTCTTTTAATGCTCGGCTAGTTGGATCGGTATTGGCTTTGGCAGGCTGCTGAAAAAGCCCGCCAATACACGGCTCCCTCTGGTCGCGGCTCGGTAACTGCCTGTGAACTCGATGCCTTGTTTCCGAGCGGCGCGCGTTAGCAAGCGGTTCTTGGATTTTTCAGCAGCGTGTTAGGGAACGTCGTCCTCGACGCCGTTCGTTAGTGTACCCACGCACGGGATCTCCACCTCGATGCGATCGCCTGGTTTCAGGAACACAGGAGGCGTCCGCTTAAAGCCAACCCCACCCGGCGTTCCGGTGGAAATGACGTCGCCCGGCTCGAGGCGCGTGAACGACGAGCAATACGCGATCAGTTGGGGAATCGAGAAGATGAGCTGATCGAGCTGCGCTTCCTGCATCACGGTGCCATTGAGGCGGGTGGTCAGATGCAAACTGCCGATATCGCCGATTTCGTCGGCGGTGGTGAGCCATGGACCAAAGGCGCCCGTCCGCGGAAAATTCTTACCGGGGGTGAACTGGTGGGTGTGCGACTGCCAGTCGCGGAGCGTGGCGTCGTTGTAGCACGAGTAGCCGGCAACGTGCGCCAAGGCCTCTCGTTCCGAAATGTAGCGGCCGGGATGCCCAATGATGACCGCCAGTTCCCCTTCGAAATCCAGATCGCGCGACACTTTTGGCCGCAAGATGCTGGCGCCGTGACCGGTCTGCGAGTTGGCCAGCCGCAGGAAGATGGTCGGGTAGGTGGCCTGCTTGCGGCCAGTTTCCTGCCGGTGTGTTTCGTAATTGACCCCGACACACAGGATCTTGTCCGGGTTGGGAACCACCGGCAGCCATTCGATTTCTCGAAGCGCATACGAGGCCGCCTCGGCTTTTCGCGACGCCAATTCGCCCAGCTTCCCCAATGCCAGGGCCGCCCGCAGCTCCGCCTGGCTTCGGTTCCAAACGCCGCCGATGTCGAAGATTCGGTCTCCCTCCACCATGCCGAACGTGCGGCGTCCCGCGATCTGGAAACTGGCTATCTTCATTCTTTGCCGATAGTAACACCCGCCCCGCGGTCGGCTCAGGCACCCACCCCCTTGCACCGAGGTTAACTTTTGGTAATAATACCCATCAGATCACTAGTTAAAGGTATGTTTCACACCGTCAGGAGACCTGCCGTGCAATGTGATTTTGTGGCTGCTCTCGTTTCGTGTGTGGAAGGGTCCTGCCAGGCAACTGTGCGCCGCTTCCTCACGGGCCTTTCCTCGGATGAACTGGAATTCCTGGCCGCCTTCATGGGTGCATCCATCCTGGAAACGGCCGACGGTCCGCGCTCGCCCGCCCAGCTAGTCGATCGAATCAGCGACATGCAAAAAAGCCGTTACGCCGGGCGGTCGACACCGGACCAGGACCACAAGATGATTCTGCTGTTCGAATTCCTATGCCGCAGCGGCCTCGAACGGACTCCGGTCACGGTGCGGGCCGGGCACGCCTAGCCACAACTCTGGTGGGATGTCCCGGTGATATTTCACCGCCGAGACGCTGAGACACAGAGTTTGTAAGAATGGGTGCTGCGACGATGCGTGGCTGGCGGCTGCTTCATCGAGTTGGCGCGCAGAGGCGGCAGAGGGAACCAGTGCTCGACCGGGTTCGCGGCGCAGGTTCGATAGAGACGGCCCAATTTTCACCGCCGAGACGCTGAGACGCAGAGTTTTTAAGAATGGGTGCTGCGACGGTTCGTGGCTGGCGGCTGCTTCATCGGGTTGGCGCGCAGAGGCGGCAGAGCGAACAAGTGCTCGACGGGGTTCGCGGCGCAGGTTCGATAGAAACGGCCCAATTTTCACCGCCGAGACGCTGCGACGGCTTCAACCGATGCACGAAGCCTAACCGACTTTGCTTAACTCTGCGTCTCTGCGGTGAACTAATTTTCGGTCCGCCCCACACTAGTTAATCGTCACTGGGTATCCACCCGAGCAGTGTTGTTGCTCACCCACGGAAGCGCAGATCACCAGTTGGGTCGTCCCGGCAGTAAGGCCGGATGGCACTTGGAGGTTCACCTGTTGGACGCCGATCTCGCCCGGAGCAGGTCCGGCAAACGCCGGGGCCAGCCCAATGCGATTTTGAATCTGGGCGGAGACGGTGCCACCCGCTGGCACTCCCGTTAAGAAGATCTGCAGGACGGAACCATCCTTGGCTGGATTGGACGAGGTGTTTTCGCTGTAGTCCTGATTGCGGACGGCATGCGCGAAAATCGCGGGCCACGCCGGCGCCAGTTGCACGAGTTGCGGCGCACTGCTCGCGCCATCCACCGTCACCATAACAATCGCGCTGTTTAGAATCGCCAACGCGGGCGGCACCTGCAGGTAAATCTCGCCGGAGGTGGTATAGAGCAGAACGGACGGAAAGCCGTTGAAGGACACGGAGACGGTCTTTCCGGCGAAGTTCGTGCCGGTGACGACGGCGAGCGATCCGGCCACTAGCGGAGTCGACGTTAACGTGGCGGCGTTCAGAACGCCGGTGACGCTGATCCTGGGAGAGGGCGCTTGAACCTCGGTGGCTTCCACCGTCAACGTAACCGGTACGCTATAGCTGCCCGCCAGAGGGCCGGCGTCTACGATGATGTTGGCATGATAGACCCCTGGCGCTAATCCTTGCGGCTTCGCGTCCACTCGCAGAGTGGCATTGTTCTCATACATCGACTGGTCGAACGACAGCCAACCGGAGCCGTTCACGTAACTCGCAGTCGCACTCCAGTTCATCACGCCCCCGCCTGCATTTTGCACGTAGATGTATCCGGGCGCGCCAGTGGCCACACCCGCGGCAGTGGCGGTCAGTTGGATCGGAATCGGCGCCACGCTGAGCTTGGGGAAATACCCGGCCTGACAGTCGCCGACAATACCGCAATCGGTGGCTGGCGTTGTGGCGATGAAGCGGGGCACCGGGCCGGTTACCGATGCCGTTGGCGTTTCCGAGACCGGCGCGAATGAAATGCTTTCCTGAGCCACTGCCGGGGCGGCGATATGCGTCAAGACTATGAATGTGGGAAATTGCGCACTCTCAATCGCCGAGGGATTGGCATCCACCACTTCGTACACCGCGTAGCCCGAGCCGTTGGTCAGTGGCACCTGGGTGGCCGAGTTGAGAGTCACCGGGCTCGTACCGGAAGGAGTCGGAAACAGCGTTCCTCCAGCGCCAGTTGCATCCGCGCCGGAAACCAGAGCCAAGAGGAGAGTGCCGCTGCCAGGAACATATTGCCCGCCCGCTTGGGCGAGGCCCAGATCGCCGCCCGCGGTCGGCGTCTTCGCGTCGTATCCCGCCACCAGATTGGGAACGTAGAGTAGCGCGGTGTTGGGGAAACCCGAATACTCGACGAGGAATCGCGTGCCAGAATCCTCATTCGTGCTTGCCCGCACCGTGAAGGCAGTCCCGAATCCTTCCGTCACGCGGGTCGAAAAGAAAGCAGTTCCGGCGGTGAAGAAGCCCGCCAGATCGGTGGTTGTGGGCGCCGGCGAACCGGTGCAGGTGATGCCGTTTTCATGCAGCGTTGCGTAGAGACCGGTGTTGGTACTCGCAACCACAACCTGCGCTTGATCGAGATTCAACGGCACGCTCAGGCTGGCAACCACCGGTTGCCCCACTGCACCACCAAGTTCACTGATGTTGGCGCGGATGTTGGAAATCTGGATGATGAATTTGCCATTCGCCGGCACATTTATGGTTACACCATTGAAGGTGAGGTTATGGCCGTTGATCAGGCCGGAAAGGCCCGGAACCGGGGTGGCACCGATGCCGTAGTCAACCGAGAATACGGCATCATTGGTCATGCTGGTGGAGTTAATGCGATTGGTCACGTCGACCGGGAGGAGGATGGTGTAGTTCCCAGTGAACATTGCGTTGGGGGTACCGGAACACTGCAGAATAATGTTACCCAGCGGTTCGGTGACACCTTCGGAACGTACCTGGCGCGGTACTGCGGAAACCGCGCATGTCCCGAACGAACCTGCTGTCTGAGCATAACCGATGCTAATTGTTGGAATTAGCAGTGCTAGGAGGGCTAGAGCCCGATTACCAGTCTGAATAAGGGGTCCCATCGAGGCCGATTTTATCAGAGCCGCTACGTATGTCGAAAATGCCTGGCTCGGATTGATTGACGCTCTGGGAAGAGTCCTCCATGATGGTCTTCCAGGTCTGGTTGGAGCCCGTCATGGGATCCATGGGCACGTCTCGCAGGTAGCCTTCCGACACCAGATCGCGCAGGCTTTGGGGCGCCTTTTGCTTGTCGTAAGTGTAGTTATCGATGACCGTCCGCATGGTAAAGAGGTTGTTCTTCAGGACACTTTCCTTCGCCCGCAGAATGGACTTTTGATAGATCGGGATGGCCATCGTGACCAGGACCACGATGATGGTCAGCACGACCATGAGTTCAATAAACGTGAACCCAAGGCGGCGCCGGCGAGCCGGGTGGCCCGCGTGGGCGATGGCTACATTACCACTGCGAGTAGGATGTGCCATCGGCGGCCTTTTCGTAGGTCTTGCTGTAAACGTCAAAAACATCCTGGCCGCCCCAACTGGTTGAGTCCGGGTCGTCCTGGTCGCTGCGCAAACCCCAGTCCTTGTTACCCGTAAACGGGTCGGTGGGAACGCGCCTTAAGAAGCGGATCTTCTGGTCTTTGGGACCGGCCAGCTTCACGCCTTCCACCAGCTGGTCGAGAGACTCCGGATAACCGTTGGTTCCCTGCTTCTGTGGACCGAGTTGGCCGGCGTCGGCGTAATCCTTGTACTTGTCGATGGCGTGGCGGATCTCGTCCAGAGCCCGGCGCAGGTCGCGCTCGCGCTGGGCGCGAACCTTGGAGCGAGCCAGGGGCACGGCCATGGTGGTGAGGATCAGCATGATCGTGAAGGCTACGATCAGCTCCACCAGTGTCAGCCCTTTTTGATTCCGCCGCCGCATGCTGCTCTCTATTGGATGGTGACGGCCAACGAGTTGGGCCGCGCCGCCAGCGGCTGCCCTTGCGTGTTCGTGACCCTCAGGTTGGGAATCGAAATGTTAGTGGTTCCGGCCTTGACAGCCTGGAAAACAAGATTGACCAGCACGCCCATCCCGGAAACGCCCGGCGATCCTGGATTGCGGCTGAGCTGAATGGTCGCCAAACCCGAATCGTTCTGGACATTCTTGGTGAATCTGGGGGTTTGGCCCTGCGCCAGGAAGTCCCCGGCGGTGACGTCGTTGAGCCGCAGAACCTGGGGATCATATTGGATCTGCATGGGCGCGCCCATGATGTCGGTACCATTCTCAAGCGCAACCGTGAGAGTGAAGGGCTCCCCGACCTTGGGTGGAGTGGCCGGAGGCTGCAAGACAACGCGCGGACCGGCACCCGGAGGCGCAGTCCCCGGCGGCACTGGCGGTGCGGTCGCCGGAGGTGTCAGGGCGGCGGGTGGCGCATTCGGAGCCGCCGGCGCATTGGGAGCCGCCGGAGCCGGGTTCGAAATGACAACCGGGGCAGTTGCCGGCGCGGTTGCCGGCGGCGCTCCCGCCGCAGCGGCCGGCTTCACTTGCGCCGGTTCCGGCGCCAGGGGGGCATAGTTGAGCTTGATGGTAGTGGCGTTGCCCACCGCGATCGCGCGCAGGTTCTCAGGTGTAATGTCCGGGCGCCGCACGATGTGCGGGACGAGCGCGATCATCAGCTCGGTCTTATTGTGGTCCACGCTCTCGCCGCTGAAGAGGCGGCGCAGGAGCGGAATGCTGGAGAGGCCGGGGATGCCCGTCACGGTCTTGTTATCCTGCTGCTGGATGAGGCCGCCCAACAGGCTTACCTCACCCTCTTTCACGCGAAGATCGTGGCTGACTTTGCGCTGCCCGATAATCGGTTGCTGGATGCCGCCCAGGTTCACTTCACCGTTCACCGCCGAGATATCGATATCCACGTGCATCGAGACCTCTCCGTTTTCGTGGACGCGGGGGGTGATTTCCACGTTGACGCCAACGTCGATATAAGTGAATTGGGTATTCACCAGAGGATTGATGCCCACACCGCCGATACCGGGCTGGAAGCTGCCGGTCGCGGTGGGCTCACGATCGCCGATCTTCAGAACCGCCTTCACGTTGTCCAGCGAGCGGACCTGCGGCGACTGCAAAATTTTGGTGTTGGCATCGCTCAGCGCCGCCTGCAACAGCGCGCCGGGTAACGTGATCGAAAAATCCGAGCTGGCCAGGTGGCCGAGATTGGAAAGCGGAATCGCCGTGCCGGTGGTGCTGCTGGTCGTGCTGGTCGTGCCTGTGGTGCCGGTCGTGCTGGTGCTGGAGGACGTAGCGCTGGTGGTGGGATTGGTGACTACTTGCAAGCCGGAGCGCGGGGTGAAGTTCACGGGAACATTCAGCCCGGTGGAAGCCAGCGCGGCCGTGATCTGCCGCGAAAACGTGGTGGTGGCTTCGAGCACCAGGATGTCAACGACCACTTCGGAACGCGGCTTATCGAGATCGTTGATGATCTTTTCCGCCAGCGCGATGCGATCCGCCTCGCCGCGCGCGATGATGGCGTTCTGCGTGTTATACGGCATCAGGCGCGTGAGCTCGGTGACGGCGCGCACGGCGTTTACGATTTCCTGCAGCTCCTGCGGCTGATTGATGTTTTGCAGGTAGAAGACCTTGAGCACCTGGTCTTCGTAGTCGTTGCGCTTATTGCGATTGTCGTTGGCAATGAAGATGGTGTTGGCGGAGAGCGGCTTCCAAAACGACTTGGTCAGGATGGCCAGATCGTCCAGCGCTTCTTCGAGGGTCGAATTATTCAGCTCGACCGAGAGCGGCCGCCCGGCCTGGTATTCCGGATCCCACAAAAGGTTGATGCCTGCCACCTTGGCCACGGTTTCAAACAGAACCTTGGGGGACTGATTGTTCATCTTGAGGTTGATCAGTTCCGGATTGAGCGGTTTCAGCTCGGGCACAGGCAGCATCCGGTCGATGCGTTCCAGGCTCTCCTTCTTGACCTCTTCCGACGGCGTGAGCGCGCGGATCTCGGGTGGGGATTCTTTGCCGGTAGCGTCCACGTGTTGCCGCTCGCGCTGGATCATCTCCTGGGTGCGGCGAATCTCCTGCGTGGCGATCGCGGAGCCGGGATTGAGAGCATACGCCTTTTGAAATTCCGCCAGGGCGTCGTTCAGCATCCCCTGAGAGCGCAGTGTCAGCGCCTTATCGATGTGCGCTTCCGAGGCCTGAAAGCGGGATTTCTGGGCGGCCATCTGGTACACGATTTCCGCAGGGTCTTCGGAAAGGGCCTTCTCGTAAGACTCTAAAGCGGCGTCCCAATCCTTCTTGGCCTCAGCCGCGCGCCCATCGGCAAAGTACTTGTCTCCTTTGCGGGTTTTGGCTTCCAGGGTAAGGACTGGCGCAGCCAGCAACGCGGCCGCCAGTATGACAACTAATCGATTGAAAACAGACATGGTTCCGTGTTTCTCAGGCACTCCGAACAGGCTATACTAGGATGAAGTGCGCTTGGATCGCCCTTTCGCATCTAAACTCTTTGACGATGTTAGGCTTTGGGGTGTTGAGAGCAAAAGTTGGCGGACAAAGACGGTACCTTTAAAATCCTGAGCGACAACCGCCAGGCCGGCCATAATTACTTCCTGATGGACCGGATTGAGGCGGGGCTGGTGCTCACCGGGACCGAGGTCAAGGCCGCCAAAGGCGGCAAAATTCAGCTTAAAGATGCCTATGCGGCGGTGCTGGGGAACGAAGCCTGGCTGCTGAACGCGCACATCAGCCCCTACTCGCATGGCAACCGCGAAAACCATGCCCCCGTTCGCAACCGTAAGTTGTTGCTGCACCGGCGCGAAATCGACAAGCTGCTGGGCCAGACGCGGGAAAAGGGCCTGTCGCTGATCCCGACCAAGATTTACCTGAAGAATGGCCGCATCAAATGCGAGGTGGCGCTGGCCAAAGGCAAGAAACTACACGACAAACGGGAAGCGGACCGGGCGCGGACGGCGGAAGCCGAGGCGCGCGCGGAGATGCGGCGGCGCGCCTTGTAAGGCCCTTAATACGACCGCTGGCCCGCTCTAGCAGGGTGCTGAAAAAAAACCGCCAAACCTCCGCTCCCTAGCGGTCGCGGCTCGGTAACTGCCTGTGAACTCGATGCCGCGTTTCCGCGCGCGTTAAGCCAGCGGTTCTTGGGCTTTTTCGGCAGCCCGCTAGATCAGGCAAACATTCAGACTTACCGAATTCCGGCCGAAAAGCTGGATATGAAGTTTCCGATTGTATGGGTCTGTGCCTGCTGGCTCGTGCCTATCGGTTGGGCCCAACGCGTCGG
Source organism: Bryobacteraceae bacterium (assembly GCA_035516375.1). Taxonomy (GTDB): domain Bacteria; phylum Acidobacteriota; class Terriglobia; order Bryobacterales; family Bryobacteraceae; genus PSRJ01. The sequence goes on along the minus strand of DATJAK010000162.1, from coordinate 4,605 downwards.
CTCGCCCACCGACGATTTGACCAATCTGAGCGTGGATGAGTTGTTTAGCGTCCAAGTCAGTTCGGTGGGACGCAAGGCCCAGGAACTCTCGAAGGCGCCCGCGGCCGTCTTTGTGCTCACGGCGGAGGATATTCGCCGCAGCGGCGCAACCTCGATCCCCGAAGCGCTCCAATGGGTGCCCGGCCTGACGGTTTCCCGGCTGGATGGACGCTCGTGGTCGGTTTCGGCGCGTGGGGGCAGCCGGCTGTACGCCAATGAGATTCTGGTAATGATCGATGGGCGGTCGTTATACAAACCGCTGTTTTCGGGCGTTATCTGGGACACCATCGACGTTCCACTGGAAGATATCGAACAGATCGAAGTGGTGCGCGGGCCGGGCGCAGTGATGTGGGGGCCGAACGCAGTGAACGGCGTGATTAACATCATCACCAAGAGCTCCCGAGCCACCAAAGGCGGCAGCGCGAGTGCGGCGGCGGGAAACGAGTTGCGCGGCGAGTTGGAAAGCGAATGGAGCGCAGCGCCCAACGATCATCTGGCATTTCGCGCCTGGGGCAAACTGGACGATCGCGAGCCCGCCTTCGGCTCCCCGGCTTACTACAACTATGTGAACTCGATCTACCGGGAGCCCTCGGTGAACAATCTCAACGCGGAAAGCGGCCGGCTCGGTTTTCGCGTGGACGCCCAGCCAAAAGAAGGCGACCAGTTGATGGTGGAAGGCGATATCTACAAGATGGGCCGCCAGGATAGGCTGGACTCGCCGGTTCTGTTGCCCGACCTGGTAGACAGCCTTCAGGGGCACTCGGGGTCCGCGGGCGGATCTTTGTACTCACGCTGGAGTCATACCACGCCGGCCGGAACCGAAAGCGTGCTTCAATTCTCGTTAGACCGCACTGACATCGACTATTCGTTCGTGGGCGGCATCAGTTCCAACCTGACGATGGATTTTCAAAACCGGCGCCTCACCGGCGAGAACCACGAGATCTATTGGGGAGCCGGCTTCCAGCAGTATGGGGACGATACCTACGGAAATCCGGGGTTTGGCTTAAACCCCAAGACCTTTCGATACCGGGATGGTGACGTCGTGATCCGCGACGAGTGGCAGATGGTTCCGGGCCGACTGATGGCCTCGGCGGGCCTGCGTCTGGACTACAACTCGTACGGCCGTTTGGAATTTCAGCCCAGCGTACGCCTCATGTACACGCCTAGCCGGCACCAGTCGATCTGGGCGTCCATTTCCCGCGCGGTGAGGGAACCGAACCACGGAGACATGGCTGAGCGTGCGGAACTCCCCGAAACGCAGAATGGAATCCCGATTCTGCTCGAGATCGCCGGCTCGCCGTCGCTGCTGTCGGAAGTCGATGACGCAGTCGAGGCCGGTTACCGTTTCCAGTCCGGCCAGCGTTGGTCGATCGACATATCCGGCTTCCGCAGTTATTACAGCCGCCTCATCGGGATCAGCGGCAGTGCGATGCCGCAGGTGAGTTTTACGAACGGCGTTCCCACTTTTGTCGTAGCCACGACGATGACCAACGCAGGAGCCGGCTCCTCGCACGGGGGCGAACTCTGGGCCACGTGGCAGATGGCTCCGGGCTGGAAGCTGATGCCGTCTTACGCGTACGCAGACGATGTGCGGTGGCTGCCAACAGTACCGGGTAGACTCTACGGCTGGAACTACCTTCCCTCCGATTTGCGCCACCAGGGTTGGCTGCGGCTCGAGCATGATTTTTCGCGCGCCTGGCAGGTCGATTTGAGCGTTCGCGCCCGTTCGCGCGACGTGGGCCTGCAACTTCCCGGCTGGATGTTGATCGACGCACACCTTTCCTATAGGCCGACGCATACCGGCACTCTCAATTTGTCGGTGCAGAACCTGGCAGGGCGCGAGGTTCTCGAAGGCTACTCGGAACTGGTTTTTCCCGCAATACCGGTGCGGCGAACGTTCGTGATCCAGTGGACGCAGCGTTTTTAAAGCGGGCAGGAGCACAGGCTTGCAGCTCAATTCTCGATACCGTAGGCAAGCTCGGTGGTGGGCAGTTCTGGCAATCGTTCTCTCGACCGGGGGGGTGACCGCATCCGAGCCCGAAGACGAATTGAAAGCCGCCACGGTGTTGAGTTTCCTGCGTTACTCGGAGTGGCCCGGCGCAACCGCGTCCGACCGCCTCCTGGCCGTGGGCGTGCTCGGCCGGCCCTCGCTGGTGGCCACCTTCCGCAACGCACTTGAGGGCAAACAGGTAGACAACCGGCTGGTCAAAGTGCTGGAACTACCGGAGCCTGCATCCGCGTGCTGCCAGATCGTTTTTCTGGCGAGCGAGAAACCGGCCGATCTCAGACCGGCCTTGGCCGCCGCCCTCGGGATGCGTGCGCTGACCATTGGCGTGTCGAAAGAGTTCCTGGAACTGGGCGGAGCCATCCAACTCCTGATCGTCGACGGGCGGATGAGTTTTGAAGTGAACCGCGAGGCTCTGGAGCGGTCGGGCATCACGATCAGCTCCAAACTGCTCCGCTTCGGCCAGATCCGCAAGGGCGGAAAGGGGAAGCCGCCAGCATGAGATACCTGTCGCTGCGGTGGAAACTGGCCTTTCTGATAGCGGGCGGGAGCGTGGTGGGAGCGGTATTGGCGGCCGTGGGCTTCGTCTGGTCGGAGGTCGAACGCAACGGATCCTACGCCGATTCGGAAGTGGCGGCGATCGCCAACATCGTGGCCGACCAGGTGGGGCCAGCTTTCAGTCTCTCCGACCGCAAAGGAGCGAATGAGGTTCTGAGCTCGCTCGGCGCCGAGGGTCAGATCCGCGATGCTATTTTGTACGATGCCAACGCCACACAGTTCAACGTAATCCAGCCTTGCTTCGCCGCGTTTCACCGCGTGGCTTCGGTAAACTGCCCCGCCCCTCCGCGGGATGGGATCAGTCACACCCACAACACGGTTACGATTACGCGGGCAGTCCAGGAAGGCGGCGAGCGTGTCGGCACGCTGGCGGTGACCATGGGGGTGCCGTCGCTGGGCGAGGTGATGCAGAATTACCTGGGGACTGCAGGCATCATCGTGGCATTCAGTCTGGTAGTGGCCATGGTGGTGGCAGTCTTTCTGCAATCGCGCGTATCGCGGCCGATCCTGGCTATGGCGCAGGTAGCCCAACGGATCGCGCAAACACACCGGTACGAAGACCGGGTGGCAGTAACCGCTGGAGGCGAACTGGGGGTGCTGGCCGGCTCCTTCAACGCCATGATCGATGAGATAGAACGGCGCGACGCGGAATTGGCGCATCACCGCCGCAGCCTGGAAGAAGAGGTGGCGGAACGCAGCCGGGTGAACGCCGAGTTGCTCATCGCAAAAGAGAGGGCGGAGGTTGCCGCACGCCTGAAAGCTGAGTTCCTGGCGAACATGAGCCACGAGATCCGCACGCCCCTGAACGGGGTGCTGGGAATGATCGGACTGGTTCTGGGAAAATTTTCGGACCAGGATCCGGAAGCGCGCCAGCAGCTCAGCGATGCCCAGCGCGCCGCGCAGTCGCTGGTGGCGATTCTGAACGACATACTAGATCTGTCCAAGATCGAAGCCGGCAAGCTCAGCCTGGACGAAACCGATTTCGACGTTCGCGACACCCTGCAGGAAGTTCTACGGATGTTCGACATTGCGCTGCGGGAGAAGCATCTGGAGCTGGCCGTATCGGTAGGCCCGGATTGTCCGCGCTGGGTGTACGGCGACCCCGTCCGCCTGCGACAAGTGCTGGTTAACCTGGTGGGCAACGCCGTCAAATTCACGGCTTCCGGTGCCGTGATTGTGACCGTGAGGCGCGTGGACGACGGGCGGCTGCGCTTCGATATCGCCGACTCCGGTATTGGGATTCCGGCGGAAAAGCTGCAATCGATTTTCGAGCCATTCACCCAAGCGGATGGCTCGCACACGCGCCGCTTCGGGGGCACTGGCCTGGGGCTGACCATCACGCGCCGGCTCGTCGATTTGATGCGCGGCCAGCTGTTGGTCGAAAGCAAACCGGGGCGATGCAGTTGTTTCACGATCGAACTGCCTTTGCCTGCCGGTACCGAGCCCGTTCTTGCGGCGGACGATGAGTCCCTGCCCCTGCCCGCGGATCTCAAGGTGCTGGTGGCCGAGGATAATCCCATCAACCAGAAAGTGATCTGTGCCGTTTTAAAGCGGCAGCGCTGGGCGGTGGTGCTCACGGCCAATGGCAAGGAGGCGTATGAGGCCTTCTTGCGCAGCCAATTCGACCTGGTCCTGATGGACGTGCAAATGCCCGAGGTGGATGGGTTGGAAGCCACCAGGCTCATCCGGCAGGAAGAAGCTCGGCGCAAGTTCGGGCACACACCGGTCATTGCCTTGACGGCGCATGCCACCCAATCCCAGCACCAGCAGTGCCTTGCGGCGGGGATGGATGGAGTGATTACCAAGCCTGTGAATTTGAAGACGCTGCTGCACGAGCTTGGATCTCTGCTGGACAACCGTACGCCCATGGCGTAGCGGTTAGAGCCTCAGACCCTTCAAATATTCCCGGAAAGGACCTCCCAAATCCGGCCGGCGGAGCGCGTATTCGACGGTCGCCTTCAGGAATCCGAGTTTGTCACCGGCATCGTAGCGCGTACCGTCGA
>DATJAK010000161.1:0-4499 GCA_035516375.1 Bryobacteraceae bacterium | reverse complement strand
ACCCATCCCGCCGAGAGATCCTGACCCGTCATCTGGGCGTTGTGACAAGTGGCGCAGGTGCGCTTCAAGGGATTGCCCAAACCGATGGAGTTGATATGCGTCGCATCGCGCAGCCAGAATTGGCGGAACATGAAAATGTCGGCGCCGCGCGCAATGGACGCGCGGTAGTAATCTTTTTCCTTCCACGAATCGAAGAGGCCGAAGACGGGATCGTAGCTGTTATCGCCCAAGACGCCGGCGCGGCGATCGCGCAGGGCAGCGGGGCCGAGGCTCATCGGTCCTCCCGGAAGCACCAATTGGCCGGCGAAGATATGTTCCACCTGGGCGGCGTAGACCTGCGATTCAAACGCGACGATGGTTTCGAGCTGCTTGGGTGTGGGTTCCTTGCGCGCCTCTTCGTGGCCCAGGATGGCGTTGATCGCCTGCGTCATCAGGGAAGGCTCGCGGGCATCGGCCATGAGGTTCATGCTGACGAATTTGCCGGTCTCGGGGTCGCGGTCGGCCAGCATGCCCGTCTTGAGAACGATCGGCTGCGCGCCGGAGAGAACGTATTTGAGATTGGCCGCAGGCCGCGGGCGCCGGTAGACGGAAACCATCGGGTGGGCGCTGTTCAGCCCGTACTCGCGGCTGGTGTTGCAGCCGGTGGGATCGCGGACCACCTCGATCGAAAACTCAACCGGTTTCAGAGTGCCGTCAGGATTGCGCGGAGGCCAGGGCAAGGGGATGCGGAACAGCCCGCGGTGGAGCAGGAGCGAATGCGAGCTTTCCTGGTCCTGCGGCAAATCGGGACAGTTCGATCCATCGAAAGCCGCAAACACCGGGTCTTTGCCATCGGTCGCCTGCCAGCGCTCGCGCAGGCCGGCCGCGGAGACACTCATGCCATAGGTGGGCTGGTGGCAATTCACGCAGGCGCGGCCGTTGGTTCCCAGCGGCGTGAAGAAGGGATGGCCATTGGTATCCACGGGCCCCGATGCCTGGATGACTCCGAGCGAGCCATTAGGGTTATCGAACTGGTCGGTGGCGGGGATCGTTTCTTTGCTGCCCGGCTCAATCCAAACGTTTCTCAGACCTTGATATTGGGCGGCGAGGGCGAGGGGGAAGGCCAGAACGATCAGGTATCGGTGCATTTTTCGGAGCGTTTTGATATCGATACCATTATGCACGCAGGCGGGAGGGGTTCACCACCAGCGAGGTGTCGCGGTGACTGGGCGGCATTGCGTGCGCTCGCGGGCGCCGCGCGGAAGCACGGCCGCAGCGCAGAAGGGCTGCCCCCACGCGGCCGTCTTCAGAAACGCCGCGATCTATGATTGTGTAGACTCCATTCATTCGGTAATTTAGAGTGTCACGCTTTGGAGGTTTCTGTGAGAACACCACGAATGATCGCCGGATTGATTGCTGTATTTGCGTTCGCCGGTAATGCCCAATCCCTCCGCCAGGGGGACGTGTCGATCACCAATGTCAGCATCGCGAAGGCGAATTCCGGTTACCTGATTGAGGCGGGGGTGACCAACCAGGGAACTTCGCAGGCCGTGTTTAACCTGAACTACTCTTTTAGCTGCATCACGAGTGGTGTTGGCGGCCAACTGGCGAACGGCGAACTGCTGAACGCAGCGTCCTCGAAAGTGGAAAAAGGCGACCCGCAGAATCTATGCAACGCCCAGCAGGCGCGGCTCGATGTCTCGTTCGTCTTAACATACTGGACGGCGTCAAACGCCGGGCAAAAGTTCACACAAAACATGACGGCTACTGTGGCGGTTCCGGGAAAGTCGAACTCGGGGATCGGCATGAGTCCGCTGGAAGTCGGATTTAATCGCCAAGGCTCCGATCTCACCAAGAACGGCTTCGCTGTGGCTAGCGCCAACGAGTGTTCGGACACGTGTCTGCAAAATGGGGCGTGCCGGGCGATGACTTTTGTCCGCGCGCAGAATGGCGGCATTTGTTGGCTCAAAAGTAGCGTTCCCGCCCAGTCGGCAAATGGCGCCATGGTGTCTGCTTATAAGACCTACGGTAAATAGGTCCTAGCAGATCGCACCGGGTAACGCCGCGGTTGCGGCGATTGCCGCGAAATGATTATATTGATGGCCACTATGCGCATTCAGAGAATGATTTGGGTTGCGGCCGCTCTTTTCGGGGCGACCTGGCTTTCGGCTCAGAACAACGCCGACCAGTGGAGCCAGCCGTTTCCACCGCACAAGATCGTGGGAAACCTCTACTTCGTGGGGTCGTCGGAGCTGGCGTCGTTTCTCATCACTACGCCTGAAGGGAACATCCTCATCAATAGCGATTTCGAGCGGACGGTGCCGGTGATCCGCGCGTCGGTGGAGAAACTGGGGTTCAAATTCTCGGACACCAAGATTTTGTTGGGGAGCCACGCGCATGGCGATCACATGGAGGGCGATGCCCTGGTGAAGGAACTGACCGGCGCTCGCGTGATGGCCATGGAAGAGGACCTGCCCGCGCTGCGCAAGATGACACCGGGCAACAAGCCGCACCCCATCGATCGCGTGCTGCACGATGGCGACGAGGTGACATTGGGTGGCACTACGCTGGTGGCGCATCTCACGCCCGGACACACCAAAGGCTGCACCACCTGGACGATGAAAGCGCGCGAAGGCGACAAGACCTATGACGTGGTGATCGTGGGCAGCGTCAACGTCAACCCCGGATTCATTCTGGTGGGCAACCAGGACTATCCGGCGATCGCGAGCGATTACGAGCGCAGCTTCCGGGTGCTGAAGGCGCTGCCCTGCGATATCTTCCTGGGGTCGCACGGCGCATTCTACGGGATGAAGGAGAAATACGCGAAGCTGGAGAAGGGCGGCCCGAATCCGTTTAATGATCCCGCAGGGTACAAGGCATATGTCGCGGACCGCGAGAAGGCGTTCCTGGCGAATCTGGCCGAACAAAAGCAGAAGGTAGCGGCGAGATAACGCGAGCCGCGGGAAAGTCCGCCTCATCGACACGTTGCACACCAAATTGGGCGAAGGGAAACCGGTGGATGCGGGGGCGCGTGCGCCGCGCGCGGCCGGACCGCGGGCACTTCTTCTGCCGCTGGCATTCACGTTTGGTCTCGCGGCGCTGGTGGCGTTCGATGCGGTTCGCCAGAACCCGAAGGTGCTCTGGACGTTTTTGGGCGCAGCGGGGGCGCTGTGCGTTTGGAACGCGCTGCTATTCCTCGCAACTCGCCGCGCCAAACGCGCGCTCACGCTGGAAGTGGTCCTCCGGAAACAGCATTGGGTGCAAGCGATCGCGCAAGGCTCCGTGCTGTTGTACTGGGGCTGGTATTGGCCTCCGGTGTACGCCTTCGGCCCGTTCATTCTGGCGCAACTGCTCTTCGGTTACGCCTTCGACATGCTGCTCAGCTTTTCGCGGCGCGCCAGCTACACGTTCGGCTTTGGCGTATTCCCCGTGATCTTCAGCATTAACTTGTTCCTGTGGTTCCGGCCGGATTGGTTCTATCTACAGTTGGCGATGGTGGCGACGGGCTTCGCGGCGAAGGAGTTCATCCGTTGGAACAGGGATAGCCAGCGCGTACACATCTTCAATCCTTCTTCATTTCCATTGGCGGTATTTTCACTGGCTCTGCTGGCGGCCGGGAAGAGCGACATCACCTGGGGACAGAGCATCGCCACCACGCAGTTTTATCCGCCCCATATGTACCTGATGCTGTTTCTGATCGGGTTGCCCGGCCAATTCTTCTTCGGCGTGACTTCGATGACGATGTCGGCGGTGCTGGCGACATTCGCGGTTACGCGCCTGTACTTCGCGGCAACTGGCATTTACTTTTTCTACGATTCGTACATTCCGATTTCGGTTTTCCTGGGGATGCTTTTGCTGTTCACGGACCCATCCACGTCGCCGCGCACGGAGATGGGACGCATTCTCTATGGCGCGCTCTATGGAGTGAGTGCAGTGGTCTTGTACTGGCTGCTGGGCAGCGCGGGGATGCCCACGTTCTACGACAAGCTGCTGCAGGTGCCGCTGTTGAACCTGTCGGTCACGGCGATCGATTGGACCGCGCGGCGGCGGTTCGTGCGCTGGTTCGATCCGACGAATCTCGGCCGGGCGCTGGTGGCGCGGCAGCGCAACCTGGCGTACCTGTCGATCTGGGCGGTGGTCTTTTTCGCAATGAGCGCAACCCAGGCCGTCGGAGACAGCCATCCCGGACAGTGGCTGCCGTTCTGGCGGCAGGCCTGCCAGGACGGGCGCGCGTACGCCTGCCCCTATCTGGCCGACCTCGAGTTGGATGACTGCAATCGCGGATCAAGCTGGGCATGCAACGAAGCAGGCCTCATGCACGTGGCGCTTTCGCGGTCGGGCGAAGATTTGCGCAGGCTCGATCCGGCGGGCGCGGCCGCGCCGTTCCGCCGTGGCTGTGAGCTCGGTTTGGGCGCGGCGTGCGGGAACCTCCGCGTGTTGATGAGTGGCTCGGGCGCATTCCATACGGCGGCGCCGGCGCTGGCGGATTATCCGGTGATTCTGCGCGGGAGCAAGGGAGA
>DATJAK010000160.1:0-3269 GCA_035516375.1 Bryobacteraceae bacterium | reverse complement strand
TGGTGATGGCCGCAATCGTACTCGGTCTCCAAAGGGCAGGCGGCCCGGCCATGAACTATCGCAGCGTTCGAGTTCTCACTTGTCCTGCGACTCACCAATCTGCCGCGGTCCAGCTCGACGCATGGCGCGGAGCGATCGGCTGGGTTTTTGGGCGGCCGGCTTTGCGAATCCATCGATGCTCCGAGTGGCCTTCCCAGCGAGGCTGCGACCAGGCATGTTTGCGTGACATTGCCGCTACGCCCCCCGAATCGTTGGTTGCGAACATTCTGTTCCGCTGGTATCAGAACCGCAGTTGCGTTTGCTGCGGGACGCCGTTTAAAGAGACGCGCATCGGCCGCCACCCGCCGTGCCTGATGAGTCCGGAAGGAAAGATGATCGAATGGCGGGACATTCCGCCGCAGAACATCCCCGGCGTTCTGGCCAGCGCGTCGCCAGTGTGCTGGACGTGCCTGATGGCGGAGACCCACACCTGGTAGCGCGTTGTACTAAGACCAGTTGACGGCAATTTTGCTTCTGGCAGTAACCCCACGCTTGAGATATCCTCTAATTCCCACAAAGGAGGCTCTTCGATGCCCGGGTTTTTTGAGGTTACGCTCGGCGGGCTGGTGGGCAGCAGCCTGGCCACCGCAGTTCTCGGGGCTCTATTTCTCAGGAGAAACAAGACGGTTGAGGCGGCTATCAAAGCGCAGTTCGACGAGAGCTTCAAGGTCTTCGAATCCAAGCGCTCCTGGAAACAGCAGGCGCTCTTTGAGCTTCTGGGTCCGCTGCAGATGCAGTTTGAGCGAACCAAGCGCGCCTTCGATCGCTGGGATCACAAGAACCTCTACCTGGAAGGCAAGGTCGTCCGGGAGGGCAATCAGACGATCCACGATCTCCTGCTTACCAAGGGCCATTTGATCCCTCCACATCTCATGCTCGACGCTTGCAAGCTCGTGGAGCACTACGACGCGTGGCTCGAAGCCTTTGATCGCATACGCAGCCAAAGTTCGACCACAAGCGATACAGCGTTCGTCTTCGTGGGGCCCGACGGCTATCCATTCCCGGCGCAGGCAGAGGAGAATTTCAAGGCGGAATTCCGAAAGCTCCAACAGGAGCTTTACGGCGTCTGAGTTCCCAGCACCCTGCTGCTAGGCCTTCAATCTCCGAGGCTGTTGAAGATATTAACATCTGATTTACTATTTATGCTCCAATGGTATTGGGGAAAGCGTGACTTTTTCGGAGACCTTCATTCGCCGGCCGATCGCCACCAGCCTGCTAATGCTGGCGATCGCGATGTTCGGCGTGATCGCCTACAGGGCCCTCCCGGTCAGCGATCTGCCCCAGGTCGATTACCCCACCATTTCGGTTTCCGCCAGCCTGCCGGGAGGCAGCCCCGCGACCATGGCATCGGCCGTGGCCACGCCGCTCGAGCGCCAGTTCACCACCATCGCCGGGCTGGATTCCATGATTTCCAGCAGCCGCCAAGGGTCTACCAGTATCACCCTGCAATTCGATTTGGACCGGGATATCGATGGGGCCACAGTGGATGTCGAAACGGCGTTGGCCGAGGCTCAGCCCTTGCTCCCGGCCATGCCTACACCGCCATCGTTCCGTAAGGTAAACCCCGGCGACATGCCGATCATCAACCTGGCCGTAACATCGTCCACGATGCGGCTTTCCGACCTCGATGAGTACGCCGAGACCATGATTGCGCAGCGCATCTCGATGGTTCCGGGCGTGGCGCAAGTGGTAGTTTATGGAGCCGCGAAGTTCGCGGTTCGAGTGCAGGCGGACCCGGCCGCGCTGGCCGCGCATAGCTTGGCACTCAACGATTTGGAGGATGCGCTCGCCAACTGGAACGTCAACTTGCCGCTCGGCGCCCTCACCGGCCCGCACACTTCTTACAACGTTCAGGCCAACGGCCAACTGATGCACGCCGCGGATTACCGGCCGATGATCGTCGCCTACCGCAATGGCGCGGCGGTTAGGCTCACCGACGTGGCGCGGGTGCTCGACAGCGTGGAAGACGACAAGCAAACGGCTCTGATTTACGGCGGCGAGTATGGACCCAAGGGCACGGCGGGCGTGAACCTCGCGGTGATGCGGCAACCCGGCACCAACACCATCCAGGTGACCGACGACGTGAAACGCCTGCTCCCCTTTTTCCGCGAGCAGATGCCGCCCGCTGTTCATCTCGCGATCGCGGGAGACCGCTCCAAGAACGTCCGCGAATCGTTCCGCGATGTCCAGGTCACCATGGCCGTCACACTGGCGTTGGTGATTCTGGTGATTTTCGTTTTCCTGCGGAATTGGCCGGCCACCACCATTCCGGCTTTGGCATTGCCGTTCTCCGTGATTGGCACCTTCGCGGCGATGTACCTGCTGAATTTCAGCCTCAACAACATCTCCATGATGGCGCTGGTTCTGTGTATCGGTTTCGTGGTGGATGATGCCATCGTGATGCTGGAGAACATCGTCCGTCACATGGAGAACGGCGAGCCGCCCTTCCAGGCCGCACTCAACGGGTCGCGCGAAATTGGCTTCACCATCGTTTCCATGACGCTCTCGCTCGCGGCTGTCTTCATTCCGATTCTGTTCATGTCCGGTATCCTCGGCCGCCTCTTCCGCGAGTTCGCCGTGACGATCTGCGCCGCCATTCTCATCTCCGGACTCGTCTCCATCACGCTCACGCCCATGCTGTGCAGCCGGTTCTTGAAGCCCGCGAAGCATGCCAAACCAGGCGGCGCATTCGAAGGCGCTCGCCACCTGTACGGGCGCTCGTTGCACTGGGTCCTGCTGCACCGTCCGCTGATGCTGGTATCGTTCGTGGCCGTGATGGCGGTCACGGCCTATCTGTACATCGCGGTTCCCAAGGGGTTCATTCCAGACACCGATAACGACACCTTCAACATCAATATCGAGGCTGCCCAGGGCACGTCGTACTACAGGATGGTGACGTACTCGCAACGCGTGGCGCATATCATCTCGCAGGATCCGGATGTGGATACGTTTTTCGTGCGCACGGGTGGCTCGGGAGGTTTTGGAGGCGCAGCGAATACCAGCGCTGCCATGGTCAACCTGAAACCGCGCCGGCAGCGGAGAGCCACCGTAGTGGACATCGTCAACCGTATGCGGCCTCAACTCGCTGCGCTGACCGGTTTACGGATCACGATGTCCATCCCGCAGGCGATCCGCGTAGGTGGACGCATGGCCCGCGCGGCCTACGACTACACGTTGGTCGGACCGGATACCGAGCAGCTTTTCCGTGAGGCGCCCAAACTGGAGAAAAT
>DATJAK010000159.1:0-5291 GCA_035516375.1 Bryobacteraceae bacterium | reverse complement strand
GCCACGCAAACATCAGCCGCATGCCCCGCCCCCAGGCCACCATTCGCGACATACGTGGCGACACTGAATCGCGCCTTCCCCTCCCGATCAAAGATCAGCCCCGCAAACCATCCGTGCTGCTCCTCGATCGGAGCCTTGGGCACGCCGCCTGTGCCCGTCTTGCCGCCGATGCTCCAATGCAGATCGTCCAGCGCATGCCCAATCCGTTGCGCCGATCCGCGCCGCACCGTCTCCCGCATCGCTGCCATCAATTTCTCCGCGGTCGTGGCATCCAGCATTCGCGCCGGCGATTCGCAGACACCACCCGCGCCCTCGGCGCAACGCATCCCGCCGTTGCCCACGCCTTGGAAAAAGCGCGCCACGGCGGCCGCCGTCGTCATCACGTGATGCTCGCCAATCGAAAGCACATCGCTCCAATCGGCGTCGTCCAGAGGCCGCAAGTCCTGGCCCCAATCGAATCGGTACCGCGAAAAATCGGCTACCACGGCCTCCGTCCCCACCGCCTTTCTTAGCGCAACCGCGGCCGTTCGTCCGTCCGCATCGCGCCCGATAGCAATCATGCCGCCGATCGGGAAAGCGTCTTCCGGCTGCTTTCGGTCCCACCACGAGGCTGCCAACAAGACCTTCATCAGCGACAGCGGCAAGACCGGCGTCTCTACGTCGAGGTTCGCCGGGTCCGAGGCCGTGGAAACCACCACTGTTCCCGTACTTACCTCCAGCGCTACCGTCACCGCCTCCAGATGGTCGCGGCGCATCACCTCCAACGCGGCCCTGTTTGCGATCTCGCGCACCGCGGCATCGTAAACCGCCCGGGCTATGCGGGCGATCACCAATTCCCGCGTCGCCTCATCGGCCGTGGAATCGGTGAGGAAGACGGCCAGCGCGAGACGCCGGCCGCCGGGCAGAACGATCAGCCCGATGTCGTTCGTTGCAGCCGCCATGCCGTTCTCTATGGACGACGTCCCGGGCTTGTGCATGGTCACCGTTCCGGCCGGCAATCGCCCAGGCATGCGTTGCGCGCCGCGTACCCCCGTGCGCATCCATTCCATCAGCAGCGCCGCGTGCTCCCTGCTGAGAGGCGGATTGTCATTCAGCATTCGCAGAAACTTCACGGCAGCCGCCGGCTCGAACCAGTTGCGGTATTGCCGCTTCTCGTCGCGATGCAGCGCCGCCTCACCATCTTCGATGCGGAAGCCATCTATTCCGCACGCGTTGATGTAACGCCGCACCACGGCCGGGCCGCCGATCGCGCGCAACACGATGTCGGCTGCCACATTGTCGCTGAACGAAACGGATAGTTGCAGCAGCCGCCGCAGCGAAACGTCCACGCCGCCATTCGGATACTCGTCCTGCAGTGGGCTGTAAGTGTGCGGCAAGATGCGGTCGCCCGGCAGGAAGCGGATCGGTTTATCGAGCGAAAACTTTCCCTGCTCCACCAAGTGCAGAGCCGTGAATGCGAGCGGTAACTTGAACACCGATTGCATGGGCGGATGTGCGTGCGCATTCAGATCGCAATCGAGCGCCAGTCCCGGCGCCGAGCAAGCCACCGACACCTTCCCGTGCGCCTCCGCCGCAATCGCGGCGATCTGCAACTGGGACGAACTCGCGGCAGGCAGGGCCGGCGGAAAAAGAGCCATCGCCAAAATGCCCGTCCCAGCACTTCGAAAAAAACGCGCGATTTTAATTCCCGCGGTATTATCATCCTCCACAACTTTGTCGCCTAACGCCCGGATCAGATTCGACGAGGCGGTGGCGTTACGAGCTCTGCGCTCGCCAGGAATCGAATGGCAATTTACGTTGGTCCTGCTGTGGCACTCTCGCGCTTGCCAGCCATCGCGATCTTGCCGAAAGCCTCGGCAGAAACGTGAAGACGGCCGCCGGAAGCAACTCCGCGGTGGGAAATATATGGTGAATGCAGGCAAGTTAGCGATAGAAGGTGTCCTTTCTGTTATTCCTGTCTTAGCGCATTCAGAGGGTCGATCCCTGCTGCTCGCCGCGCCGGCGCCCATCCCGCGGCAAGCGTTACAATGAGGGCGCAGAGCGAAGCGCCTCCCAAGGCCAGAGGGTCCGCGGGTCCAACCCCGACTAAGGTGGTCGTTAAGATCCGTGCCCCCACGAGCGCGCCGGCGACTCCAACGAGGATTCCCGCAGCGCCAATCGCCAGGCCTTCTCGCAGCACGGCCCAGCCTACGTCGGCGGGAGTCGCTCCGAGCGCCACGCGAATGCCGATCTCTGCCGTCCGCCTCGATGTCGTGTAGGATATCAGCCCGTAGACGCCGACGCAGACCAGCAAGAAAGCCACGAGAGCGAAAATTGTCGCCAGATCCGCGACCATACGCTGCCGGTACAGAACAGCATCGAGCTGCTCGCTGACGGTATCGATCTGCAGCACGCGCAGGGAGGAGTCGATGTCGCGGAGTTCGCGGCGCACCGACGCAGCGAGCCCCACGGGATTGCCAACGGCCCGGACCATGATACACAGGCGCCCCATCATCCGGATCATCTGGTTGTAAGGCCGGTAGTGCACCCCGCGCTCATCGAGAACAGAGCCGTAGCGAGCATTCCCTACCACGCCGACGATCTCCAAGGGAGGAACGCCCGGAACGCCGAATTCCAGATGGCGGCCGATGGGGCTCTCTGATCCAAAATAAAATCGCGCCAGTTTCTCGTTGATGATCGCCACCGGCGTGGAGTCTTCGCTATCGTTCTCGGTGAAATCACGGCCAGCGAGAAGTGGAATGCCGGCCGCCTCGAAAGTGCCAGGCGTGGTCACGGTGCGAAAGACCTGCAGGCCGGGTTTGGGCGGATGTCCTTCTACTTGCAGGTTCTCCGACGCTCCCCCGAATTCGGACCCCGTGAGGAGCCCCTGGTTCGAGAGGCCTACCGCCCGAACGCCGGGTAGTGCGGAGAGACGGCTGCGTACGGTACGGCAGAAAGGCACGAGTGCCGGGCCAACGCGACCGGTTTCCCCCGGCATGGTCCAGACGAGCAATAAGTGGCTGACATCCACGCCCAGATCCTGCGCCTTCAGATTGCGGACGGTCTGCAGCATCAGGCCGGCGCCGGTGGCCAACACGATCGAGAGAGCCACCTGCGCGACGGCCATGACATTCCGCGCCCGGCTTCCGCCACCGGCGTTCGCGGAGCTGCTTCCCCGCTGCTGCAGTGCGGTCGCCAACGCGGCCTTGGACCCGCGAAACGCCGGCGCCAGTCCGAAGGCGACTGCGGTCAGCACGCTGATGCCAAGCGTAAACAAGTAGACCTTCAGTTGAAAGCTGGGAGCCAGCGACACCGAACCGTGTGAATGGGAATCCAACTGGACCGGACCGGCCCCCACGATCCTGCTGAGCGAGTTCGCACCCCATGATGCGAGGATAAGTCCCACCGCTCCGCCGGCGAGCGCGACGAGAGTGCTCTCGGTGAACAATTGCCGGACTAGCCGTTCCCGCCCGGCGCCGATAGCCAGACGAAGCGCCATCTCGCGGGTTCGCGCGGACGCCCGCGCCAGAGATAGATTCGCGACATTCGCGGCGGACGCCGCTAGCAGCAGCGCGGCCATAAGCGTCAGCAGCGCGAGCGGGAACGCGAACGACTCTCGCTCTGGCGAGCAGCCTGCGGCTCCCGAAACCAGCTCGACATAGTTGTGCGGCCCTTGCTGCGTGACGGCGTTAGTATGTTGCTCCGCATCCTCCTGTTGCATATGGTGGTAGAGCACTCGAAGCGCAGCCTCCGCACGCTGCTTGGAGATGCCAGGACCCAGCCGTGCCACGATCCTCAACCACCCCCCTTGCGCCAGCATTCCGGGTGACTCGACCATCACCTGCGATTGCATCATCGTGGGAATCCAGAGATCCGCGGGCCTCCCCGGCCAGTCGCCCAAGAAGCCGCGCGGCATTACACCGACGATCGTGTAGGTGGTTCGATTGAGAGAGAAAGTCCTGCCAAGGACGTCTGGAGCACGAGAGAATTCACGTTCCCAATATGCGTCGCTGATCACCGCCAGCGGATGTCCGGCCGGCCGGACGTCGTCGGCCGGGGCCAGTGTACGTCCCAATGCCGCGGTCACGCCCAGCGTGTTGAAGTAATCACCGGAGACCAGCGCCACGCGGGCGAGCCCCGCGTCAACGCCGCTTGTACGGGCACTCGTTCCGGGATCGGCGCGATCGAGCAGGCAGATGGCGGAGACGCCGGAGAATACGTTGCTCAAACCCCGAAAGCGGGTCAGCTCGGATGTCGAGTAGCCATCATAAATGTCGGTGCCGTCGCCGCGCACGGTGCGGAAGAGAACCAGTCGTTGAGGTTCGGGCACGGGAAGTTTGCGCAGGATCAGGGCGTCGATCAGGCTGAAGACCGCGGTGTTCGCGCCAATTCCGATCGCCACGGACATTACTGCCACAGCCGTGAAGCCCGGATTTCGGAGAAGCATTCGCGCACCACGCCGGGCGTCTTGCCAGAAGTCCTCAAGTAATCGGAAGCGCCACTCGGCGCGGCTTTCTTCAGCGATCCAGGTGGCATTGCCGAATTTGATTTGAGCCCCCCGGCGAGCGTCCTCGGGGCCCATACCGCTCTCCACCCGCTCGTCGATCTCCATTTGCAGATGCTCGCCCATTTCCTCGATGAGATCGTCGGCCGGTCGGCGGCCGCGCACCTTCGCCATGGTCCGGATCATCCAGTCGCGCATTGTCTACTCCTCCACCGCCAGTATCCGCGTCATGGCGCTCACAAACCGACGCCAGCGAAATGTCTCGGTTGATAAGTGCTGTTTACCCGCCGCGGTGAGCGCGTAAAAGCGCGCCCGCCTGCCGTTGGACGTGGTCTTCCAATTAGCCGTCAACCACCCGCGCTGGAGCAGCCGCTGCAAGGCCGGATAGAGCGAACCGTTGTCCACCATGAACTCCCGATCCGAGTGGCGCTCGAGCAATTTGGAGATGCCATAAGCGTGGTTGGCGCCGAGTTGTAGACTCCTCAGAATTAGCAGTTCCAGCGTCCCCTGCAGAAATTCCAGCGTCTCAGTCTGGCCGTCTACCGTAGTTGATCTACCCATTGGTAGACATAGACGCGGCGCCAGCGGATTGGTATCGAAGAGTCGGTTGGGAAATTTCGTGGTCGCCAAGAAGGCCGAACGGCTACCGACTATCGCTCCTGGATTCGCTTCTTCATCCAGGAGGTCACAGCATCGAGAGCGTCGGGCACCACCGGTCCGCTCACGCCCGGATCGCTGTTCTCGTTGGCGACCGCCTTTAGATTATGGCTCGCGGATGGCACGATTCGGGACACCACGGACCCGCCAT
>DATJAK010000158.1:0-20216 GCA_035516375.1 Bryobacteraceae bacterium | reverse complement strand
CGCGTCTGCAGCCCGCACCGCGTCCAATTTGCCCCTCTTCCTCGAGAGGCGCTGGCGCCGGCTGATAAAATTGAATCAGGCATGCGAATCCTTCTGTTCAGCGGCAAAGGCGGCGTGGGCAAAACCAGCCTGGCGGCGGCCACCGGCCTGCAGCTCTCGCGGCTCGGCCATCGAACCCTGGTGATGAGCGTCGATCCGGCCCACAGCCTGGCCGACGCGTTCGATATCGAAAGCGGCCTCTTTCATGGCAAGACCGGCGATCCCTATCCCATCAACGACCGCCTGGCCATTCATGAGGTCAACATCCAGAAGGAAATCAAGCGTCATTGGGGAGAAATCTCCTCGTACGTCATCTCCGTGCTGCGCACCACCGGTATTAGCGACGTCGAAGCCGAGGAACTCGCCATCTTGCCGGGCATGGAAGAGCTGAGCGCCATGATGTACGTGAACCAGTTCCGCCGCGAGCAGCTTTACGACGTGATTGTGCTCGACTGCGCGCCCACCGCCGAATCCATGCGCTTTGTGAGCATGCCGACCACGCTCGAATGGTACATGCGCCACATTTTCCCGGTGCAGCGCGGCCTGCTCAAGGCGGTCCGGCCGATCGCCAATCGCGTCTCGCCCATCGAACTCCCGCCCGATAGCTACTTCGCCAACGTGCAGAACCTCTTCGACAAACTGGAAGGCATCGACGAGCTGCTCGAAGACCCCAAGCTGACCAGCGTGCGGCTGGTGACCAATCCCGAGCGCATGGTGTTACGCGAAACGCAACGGGCGTTCGTGTACTTCTCGCTCCACGGACTGACGGTGGATAGCATCATCGTCAATCGCGTGCTGCCCGCCCAGGTGAGCGACGCCTATTTCCAGGAATGGCAATCTTCGCAACGGCGCGTGCTGGAAGAAATCGAATCCTATTTCGCCCCGGTTCCGGTGAAGCGTGTAGCGTTGTTCGCGCACGAGGTTTTGGGGCGCGAGCGCCTCGAAGAGCTGGCCAGTGCGCTGTATCGCGAGGACGAGGACCCCGCTCTGGTGACACGCACGGAAGCGCCTTACGTGTTCGTAAAAAACAATGGCCACTACGAAGTGCGGGTGACCCTGCCGTTTGCCGTAAAAGGGGAGATCGGGCTTTTCAAGAAAGGCGACGAACTGGTGGTCGAGATCGGCACGCTGCGCCGGCACATTGGCCTGCCGACTAGCATGGCCAGCCTTTCCCCCAGCCGCGCAAAGTTGGAAAATAAAGTGTTGACCGTAGAGATGAGGGAGGCATGACATGGAAGAAAAGACCGCCGGCACGGCGCCGCACACAACCGGATGCTTATTCTGCGATGCCGTCAAACCGTTCCTGGAGCACGTCTGGTCGGACGCAACCCGCGACCACTTCCGTAATTCCCGCGTAGAGTTCTTGAAGGGGCTGCGCAGCCTCCTCGATGCCCGCATCGCGCACCTGTCGCGCGAGGAATCGAAGGGAACGCACGTGGTGGTTGAGTAGACCCCAGTGGGGCAGACCATCGTTGTTTGTGGTCTGCCACCGGCGGCAGACCACAGAAACCGATGGTCTGCCCTACTCGCCTCTGCTTAGCGCGCCAGCCGTTTGGTGTCGGGCTCGACTTTCTTGAATCCGGCCGGAACTGACATCTGCGCCGAATCGACCGCGTTCGCCGAGAACCCGCTCAACTCCGTTTTCATCTCGAGCAGCGAGCCGCTTCCCGATCCATTTCCGGATTGCGGGGGCGGCTGATCGGACGAGCTCTTACTCCGGCGCACTCCGATCGCGCCGCCCAGCAGGCCGCCGAAGGACGGTTTCGGTTGGGATTGCGCCTGGTCGGACGAAGCCGAGTTTGCCTGCCCGCCGGCCGGCGTTGTACCGGGTCCGCCCATGGTTGTGAATTGCAGCACCGGAACGCCGTCCAGGTTCGCCATCTCTTTGGAAACTTCGGCCATCCCTTTGCTCACGTCGGGCCGGCTCATGAACATGCCGCCGCCGGGCGTCCAGTTGATTTTCTCGGCCATTCTCTTATGGAACGCGCGTACCTCCTCGTACCCCGAAACGGCCGGTGCCATCCACATGTCGGTGGTAATGACCATGGAGCCGGTCTGGCCGCTCTGGTTGTCGGTAGCCTGCATTTCCATCTTCAGAACGAGCTCCTTGGCCTCCAGACCAGCGACCTGCTGCGTCTTGCCGGTGTTATCGGCCGAGACCTTGAAGTTCATTTGCCCCTTGTCGTTCTGCTTCATCTGCTCCGACATGCGTTCGAGCATCTGCTTCATCTCGTCGAACGTCATCACAGAATATGTTTTTTTCTGAAAATCGATTGTCGTAATCGTCTGCGCGTCCAGGTCGATGATGCTGCCGGTATTGGCGCTGCGGCGCATCATGACGTTGCCTTTCACCGACACGGTGCTATGGACGGGCTCGCGGGCCTGCTTAGAAAAAACGCCCGCGACTTTCATCATACTGGCCATCATCCCGCCGGTGACGGTACTGGTCTCCTCGTAACTGAAATCCGCCAGAAGCGCGGCGCTCGGCAACAGGAGAATCCCGGCAAGAGTCAGAAATCTACGAATCATCGATCCCTCCCCGGTTATCGTAGGGCACATCGGGCCGCGCTACAATAGCCGGACGAGGAACAGGGTACTGTTGCCGGAACGGAGTATCCGCGCGGGGGCCATTTTCCAAGGCCTCCTTTTCGGACGGCCCGATACCGAGTCGGCCAGGTTTATGCGGTATAACCATTCTATTGACGGCCCCATGACCGGTATCGGCTAGCAGGCTGCTGAAAAAGCCCAAGAACCGCTTGCCAATGCGCGCGGCTTGGAAAACGCGGCATCGGGTTCATAGGCCGTTACCGAGCGGAAGCTTGGCGGGCTTTTTCATCAGCCGGCCAGATGGCCGGAAGGAGGAAATATGGAGGAAGGCACCAAGGCTTGTCCAATGTGCGGGGAAACCATCAAAGCCGCCGCCATCAAATGCCGTTTCTGCAACAGCGATCTGACCGCCCACGCGGAGGCCGCGGCGGCCGAGGTGGAGCAAGACCTCTTTAAGGGCCATCCGGCCATGATCTATAGTGCCGCGCAGTGGCTTTGGATACCGGTGGCTCTCGTCGCCGCGTTTCTCGCCATCAAAGCCGGCCTCGATATTCCTCTCGCGGCGGCGGGCGCAGTGGTGATCCTGGGCATTGTATATCTGCGGTATTGGTGGAAGAGCATCGGCAAAACCTACGAAATTACCACGCAACGGATCAAGTTTGAGCGCGGAGTGTTGGGAAAGGTTCAGGAAAGCCTGGAGCTGTTCCGCATCGACCATTTCGAACTGCATAAGCCGGTAAGTATGCGATTGATGGGCTACTGCGCCTTGAGACTCTTTACGTCGGATGCCGAGCTGGATAGGTTTTACCTTTACGGAATTCCGACTCTCGAATCGCTTGCCGATACGCTGCGCGAATGCCAGTTGCGTGAGAGAAAGCGCCGAGGTCTGACGACCTTTGTAAAGGCGTGAGCGAAAGGCTGCGCAACCGCGTCGCTGTCTTAACCGGCGCAAGCAAAGGACTCGGTAAAGCCATGGCGCTGGCCTTGGCGGCCGAAGGCGCGCGCGTCGCGCTGGTGGCACGCCCGAGCGAATCCTTGCGGGCGCTGGTTTCCCAGATCCAGGCAGCCGGCGGCGTGGCGGAAGCATTTCCGGCGGATGTCACCAGCGAGAGCGAGATCGAAGGCGCTTGCCGCGGGATCGCCGCCCGGTTCGGCGAGGTGAATATTCTGGTCAACAACGCCGGCATCAACGTGCGCAAATCGATCGTCGAGCTGACGGTGGAAGATTGGCACCGGGTGATGGACACCAACGTCACATCGGCTTTCCTGATGTGCCGCATGCTACTGCCGCACATGCGCGGGCGCGGCTACGGGCGCATCCTCAACATGACCTCGATCATGAGCCATGTGTCCATGGCCAACCGGGTCGCGTATTCAGCGAGCAAGGCCGCGCTGCTGGGCTTGACGCGCTCGCTGGCCCTGGAATTGGCGCCGGAAGCGATTACGGTGAACGGCATCAGCCCCGGCCCATTCGTCACGGAGATGACACGGCCGCTGATGGACGACGCCGCGCTCAACGCCCAAATGGTGGGCAACATTCCGTTGGGTCGCTGGGGGAAACCGGAAGAGATCGGCCAGCTGGCGGTCTATCTCTGTTCGGACGAGGCTGGCTTCATCACGGGCACAGATATTCTGATTGACGGCGGCTGGACAGCGCGGTGATACCGTGGGGCACGAGCTTGGACATTCCCCGCAGACGACGCAAAGCGGTCGCAAAGGCGACCGGTTTGCCCAGCACAGGCCTTCCGCCTGTGGAGCGCCGCGCGGAAGCGCGGCGGCAGCCCGGAAGGGCTGGCCCCACCAATCAATGCTCGTAGTGGTCTTTGGGAATCGTGGCCAATCCCTCGACCAGGTGCACCTGATCCCGCTCGCCTTCAAAGCAGCCTGACTCCAGGAACTGATAGTTGGCAGCAGCCCGCTTCAGTGGGAACTTCAACTTCCAGGGACGCGTGAAAACCTTGGGATCGTCGATCGTCGCCTCGTAGTTGATGGTGTTCTGGTCCACCGGCGTGAAGCGTTCCACCACGTGCAGCGCGTCGCTGTGAAAGTGGCCGGCCATGTCGAACACGCTCTTGTCGTTGTTGTTGGCCACATCGACCACTAGCGTGCTGCCCTCGTAGTGGCCGCGCGAATCGCCCATCCACGCCGAATAGTCCTTGGGATGAGCGCCGGTCAGGTAGATGATCCGCCACGCGTGCATGTTCTCGTGCAGCAGAAAGACCGCTTGCGGCGTCTGGTAGATCTGGAAGCCGAAATACATCGCGTGCGGGACGCCTTCGTAGTGGCAATGCCCTGTGGGATCCAGCTCCATGTGCTGCGTCAGTTCCTTCACCTGCGCGGCAGCCCACGGCTGGTACGGAAGCTCGCCGCCCTCGACAATACCGGTCTTCGATTCCGCGCCCAAGAAGAATCCGCCCGGATGCGGAAGGATCGAGTAGGCGGCACCCGAGGTTCGGGGCTGCCAGTATCCCTCGATGTTCGGCGGGCTCTGGGCGAAAGCGGTAGCAGTCCAGAAAACAATCCACACCGCGGCCTTCATTGCGCACCTCCTTTTCCGCCCGGATAGGTGCGTACGAACTCCAGTGGATCGCCCTTCGGCGCCGGACGGTACATGGGAAGAATGGCGCGGCCGTCATCGCCTTCGGTGCACTCCTGCTCGCGCAGCTCAAAACCCGGTTCGTTATTCCGATGGAGCGGCATCTTGATTTTCCATGGACGGGCGTACGTCTTGGGGTCTTCAATCGTGGCTTCGTACGTAATGGTGTTCGGCCCGGTTCGCGTGTAACGCTCGATCACGTGCAGTTCGTCGCTGTGCGTGTGACGCGCCGAATCGAGCCATGTCTTATCGCCAAGGTCCGCGACATCGACCACTAGCGTGTCGCCTTCCCAGTGCGCCACTGAATCGCCCAGCCAGAAGTCGATGCCTTCGAGATGCGGCCGCGGGTTGGTGGGGACGATGCGCTCATTGTGCAGATATTCATACAAGAAGACGACTACGCCCGGCCGCTCGACGATTTGAAACGGAAACGGCATATAGCTGATGCGCGGCACGCCGGGCATGGCGCAATGCGCGATGGGGTCCACGCGATCGGCCCTCTGCTCACGCTCGAGTGCCGCAGGCAAATAAGGAATTTCCCGCGCTTCGGCGATCTCACTGACATCGAACGCGGCTGCGTTGCGCGGTTCCCAAATTCCCTGCAGGTCGGGCGTGCCGTCGGCAGTCCGCGGCGCGTGGTACTGCGCGCGGGCCAAGCCGGCCAGCAGGAATGTCGATAACACGAATCGGTAACTCAAGAGCGGCGCTCCTCTTCCCGTGCCTGCAATGTTGCTCGACCGCTTCCGACGGTCGCGGCTCTGAAACGCATACCCATGCAGAGCCGTGACCAAAGGGAGCGGCACCTACATCGCGGACACACCATACTAACCTGGGTTCTCTTCCGTACCCATGATGAATTGCATGCCATCGGGCATCGTCAGCCGCTGCGCGTTTCCGGTGTGTGTGTCGTCCTTGGCCTGAAAGCCTTCGATGGTCACCTTCATCCCCGTCTTCACCGTGTCTTTGCGAAAGCCGCGGCGGTACAGGTTGCTCGGCGAAGCCGTCTCAAATCCCCAGTTGGTTACTTTTCCGTCTTCGCCCACGACGTCGATATAAATCCAGGAATGCGGGTTGGTCAGATCGAACTTGGTAACCGTACCGGTTAGCTTCAAGGGCTTGGCTTTGTCGTATTCAGCGGCGAACGAGTGGTGCGCGTGCATAGGCGCGGCAGCCAGCAGCAGACATGCTGCGGATGCCAAAACCGCGGGCTTCCAATTCATGGTTGGTCGAACTCCCAATGGGATAGGAATACTCCGCGGGTCCGGCGCGTGTCAAGTTAGGATGAGTTGTGGTCACCCGCTGGGGATGCACGGCCGGCGCGATTCTGTTGCTGCTAGCAACCGCGGCGGCGCACCATTCCACGGCGTCATACGACCTGGTGCATGGCACCATCATCGGCGGCGTCGTGGTGAAGTTCGAGTGGACGAACCCGCACGCGCAAATCTGGCTGGACGTGGCCGGCGAACAGAACGAGACCGAGCACTGGAGCGTGGAGCTGGAAAGCCCGCGCGTTCTGGGCCGTTTGGGTTGGACCAAGGAAACGCTCAAGCCCGGCGACCGCATCTCGATCACCGGCGGCCGCGCTAAAGACGGCAGCTTTCGCCTGCGGGCCGCATCCGTGCAGTTTGCGGATGGCCGGAAGCTGGCGGCATTGCCGGATTAGTAGGACAGACCATCGCCTTTCGTGGTCTGTCTTCTGGTGCTCGACGCCGGCAGACGACCAAAACCGATCGTCTGCCCCACCTGGATGTTCAGCGCCTGCTCCAGAGCAGACCGAGGAAGACGCCGATCGCCGCCGCAACGGCGAGCGATGGAAGATCGACGATCGGCACCCAGCGCGCACCCGCGCCGCTAATCTCGATGAAGCCGACTGGCCGGGCAACGAATCCGCCGCCCCCTCCGCCGCCCTGCTGCTGGCCATCTCTCTTGCCGGATCCTCCGCCGAATCCACACCGCACTTTGGCCACTGGAACAACGGTCCTTCCATCGGCCGAGACAGGTTCTGCAAAGACTGTTTTCGCTCCGGCCTGATGGACGAGCGAATGAAGGAGTTCTTGGATTTCCATAGCTCAAGGGTCCTCAAGCGGAAGCACGGGTGTCAAGATTTCGGCAATGCAGCGGGTCGGTTTGGAGACAAATCTCTAAAGATAGACTTGGCGCAGGGGCACGATGAAATCCACGCCGGGAACCGTTTTGCGGCTGAGCCTGTCGTCGTTCGTGACAAAAAGGTTGCATCCCGCCGACGACGCGCAGGACAGTTGAATGGCATCCGGCGCGCGTAAGGTTCGGTCCTGTCGAAGATGCGCGTAAACCCGTGCACCCTGGCGATCGAAGGGAATGACATGGACACCGGGCCCACTCAAGAATTTCTCGTATCGTTCCACCCACTCCTGCCGGCCACCCTCGATCGGTTTCACCAGAACTTCCCCAAGGGTCAACGTGGAGGTGAGCAGTTCGTCGCGCCGCTCTAGCATACGGCTCAGCAGCCGGTTCACCGATCGAAATGCCTCGCCAGATCCTTCAAGCAGGTAGATGAACAGGTTCGTATCCCAGAAGATTCGGCTCACGCCCAGCCCTCACGCAATTGGCGAACGTATTCATCGGGGTCTACTCCCTTGAAGATCTCGCGTCCCATCCCGGCAAGTTCCCGAATGCCGCGCAGCCAAGAATCTGGCCCTCCGCTGGCGAACTCCTTTTGATACCAATCCAGCAGGTAACGGTATTTGGGTGGCAATGCTTCGCGCTCCGGAGTGATCCGGCCATGTCGTTTCGGATCAGCATCGTCGCCCTCGCGATACAGTCGTCGCGTCGATTTACCAGTCGCATACAACATGCGCAATGTCGCCGGCTTGGGTGGTCGGTTGGCCACGCAGTGCCACGATGCATGGACACCGACGCCGGGCCGCAACTCACCGGTTAGGTTTTCCAAGCGGGCTCGCTGAATGATTTCCTGAACGGTAAAGTCCTCGCGATCGGGCTGTTCCCGGTGCAGCAGCGCAGTGGCAATCCAAGTTTCGTCCGCGACCCGGATCGTCGTCGCGCCAGCTGTTTTCATAATTCAATAATACATTTGATTACTTGAGAAATCAATTTCAGGAGGGTATACCGCTAGAAGGCTGAAACGTTCGGGAGCCTGAGAACAACGATGCAACCTACGCCGTATCCGACTTCTTCCGGATCTTGATATCCAGCCGCTTGATTTTCTGGTTCAGCGTCGAGAGCGGCACGTGCAGGCTTTCGGCGGCTTCCGTCTGGCTCCAGTTGAATTGCTCCAGGCGCTCCAGAATCACGCGGCGTTCGAAATCGTTGCAGATTTCAAACAGCGAGGCGTCGGCGGAAAGCGGCGCGCCTTCACTGCGCGGCAGGCGCACGCCGTTGGCTTCGAGCAGGGGATCGGGCAGCACATCAATCGGAACGGAAGCGTCGGTGGCGAGCACCACCGCGCGCTCCACCACATTCTCCAGCTCGCGGACATTGCCCGGCCAGGTGTGCTCCATCAACACCTGCATGGCCTCAGGCTGGAACTGCAGCACGGAGCGCTTGGTTGTCGGGTCCAGGAACTTGCTGTTCTCGCGGCAGTAGTACGTGAAGAAATGATCCACCAGCAGCGGGATGTCTTCCTTGCGCTCGCGTAAAGGCGGCAACGGGATGCTGATCACGTTGAGCCGGTAATAGAGATCCTCGCGGAACTTTCCCTCCTTCACTAATTGAAAGAGGTCAGCATTCGTAGCCGCCAGAATGCGCACATCTACGCGAATCGTTTCGGTCGCGCCCAGCGGCGTGAATTCCTTCTCCTGAATCACGCGCAGCAGCTTGATCTGGGTCTCGGGGCCGATGGTGCCGATTTCGTCGAAGAAGATGGTGCCGTGGTCGGCCACCTCGAAATAGCCCTTTTTCGATTGCACGGCGCTCGTGAATGCGCCCTTGACGTGCCCGAACAGCGTCGATTCGAGCAGCTCCGGCGGGAGCGAGCCGCTGTTGACGGCCACGAACAGGTGATCGGCGCGCGGCGAATTGGCGTGGATCGCCTTGGCCACCAGTTCCTTTCCGGTGCCCGTGTCGCCGGTGATCAGGATGGTGGCGCGGCTGGAGGCAACCTGCGCCACCAGGTCGAGCATCTTCACCATGCGGTCGCTCTTTCCGATGATGTTCGGAAAACTGTAGCGCTGCTTGAGGGCGCGCTTGAGGTGCGTGTTCTCGTATTCGAGCCGGCGCTGCGAGATCATGCGCTCGATCTCGATGACCAGCTTTTCGTTGTCCCAGGGCTTGGAGAAATAGTCGGTGGCGCCGGACTTCAGCGCGTCCACCGCGGCCTCGACCGAGCCGTACGCCGTGATCATGGCGATGGGGGTGTCGCGGTCGCGCTCCCGAACCTCGCGCAGCACTTCCATGCCGGAACGGTCCGGCATCATCAGATCGAGCAGCACCAGGTCGTAACCGCGCGTCTCCAGCTTGTGCAGCCCTTCGGTAGCATTCTGCGCCTGGTCGACCGAATACCCTTCCAAGCCGAGCAGTGTTTCGAGACTCTCGCGGATATCCGCCTCGTCATCGATTACTAAAACTCTGCCCTTGGTGTCGGAGGCGTTGCGTGCGGGCGCAGTCACTTCAAGCGGCATTTACAGGCGTCCTGGCTGCGGCCGCGCGGGCGAAAGGCAGATCGATGCGGAAGCGCGCACCCCCGCTTCGCCGGTTTGAAACCTCGATCGAGCCTCCGTGCTCCTGAATGATCCCGTAAGTGACGGAAAGCCCCAGTCCCGTGCCTTTGCGCGCGCCCTTGGTGGTGAAGAAGGGATCGTAGATGCGGTGCATATGCTCGAGAGGAATTCCCGGACCGCTGTCGGCCACTTCGATCCGCGCACCCGATTCATCCGACCATGTCCTCACTTCCAGCGTACCGCCGCTCGACATCGCGTCGCGGGCATTCAAGAACAAGTTGAGGAGCACCTGCTGCAGCTTTCCGGTATTGCCGTTTACCATCGCCAGAGCAGGCGCGAGCTCCGTTTTCACCTGGATGCCCGACTTCTGAAGTTGGTGCTCCAGCAGCGAGAGCGTTTCTTGAATCACGCGGTTGAGATCCACCTGGCCGAAGGAGGTCGTCGAAGTGCGCGAAAAATTCAGCAGGGAATTGACAATCTCGCTGGCCCGGAAGGTTTGCTTGGCGATCTTGTCGAGGATCATGGATTTCTGCGAGTCATCGGCCACCTGCTTGGCGAGCATCTGCGCGTATGTCGAGATCACCGCCAGAGGCGTGTTCACTTCGTGCGCGACGCCTGCAGCCAGCAGCCCGATACTGCTCAATTTGTCGGCCTGCACCAGCCGCTGCTCAAGTTCGGCGCGGTCGGTCACATCGTCGAAAATGATCAGGCGGCCGATCTGCTGCTGGTCTTTCGATACCAGGGGCGCGATCGCCAGGTTCAGAGTGGCCTCCCGGCGGCGCGCGCCGCTGCCGTTACCATTACCGTTGCCGTTCACGTGCTGCGGCTTGAGGACGAATTTGTAGATGTTGTGAACTCCGGTCTCGCCGCGCACACGGTCGAACTGTTCCACCAGGTCACCGGGGAACAGCTCGGAAAGGCGCTTGCCCACGGCGTGTTCGCGGTGAATGCCGGTGAGCAGCTCGATCTGGCTGTTCCAGCTCTCGACGCGGTCCTCCAGATCGGCCGCCAGGATTCCCACGTTGATGGATTCGACGATGTTCTCGCTGAATTCCTTCAGGCGCTCGTACTCCTCAACTTTAAGCTGCAGCGAACGGTAGAGTTGCGCATTTTCAATGGCGATCCCGACATATCCGGCGAGCGTGACCAGCAATTCCACGTCAACGCTCGACAAGTAGTCGCCGGTGACCGTCCGGCTTACACCCAGGTACGCGATGGTGCGCCCGCGAACGGCACAGGGGAGGTAGTACGTCAGGTCCAACTCACCGATGGTCTTGCGTACGGAAGAGGGCCAGGATCGGGAGACCGCATCGAGCTGGTGCCGCGTCCGCTCGAAGAACAGATACGGCTCGGGGAGCTTCCAGTGCAAGAAGCTGAGATCCAGGTCGGCGCGATCCACGCTCGCCAGGCGAGGATTCGGACCCATGGTGTGTTTGAGCCGGAACCGGTTTCCTTCCGGCCCGTCCTCCGCCAGGAAGAAGGCCAGATGCTTGATCGAAAGTGTATGCAGCAGGCGCTCGCCCACCGAGGCCAACATCGTATCCAGGTCGGTCTCGGAGCTTAATTCGCGCGCCGACTCGATCAGCGTCCGCCGGTAGTCGTACTGATCGCGATAGAAATGCTTGTCCAGCCGTTCCTGGATCCAGTTGCGGATCGGTTGAAACAGGAAGGCCGCAATCAGCATTACCGTAATCAGCCCGACGTTGCCCAGATCTTTGAAGTTCTTCTCCACCATGCTGCCCAGAGAGAAGACGATCCCGTAGAACGCCGCCAGCACGCACAGCGTCGCCAGAGTGTACGCATAGCCGCGGCGGAAGATGATGTCGACGTCCATCAGCCGGTAGCGCACGATGGCGTAGGCCAGGGTCAACGGAATCAGCGCCATCGACAGCACCGACAAACCCAAATACTGATTCGGAATGGCGCCCAAGGCGTACGGCAGGATGTACAGCAAAGCGAACGGCAGGATGCCGCAAATGGTTCCGTTGCGCAGCCACTTCAACTGCTGGCGGACGATGGTGTCTTCCGCTTTACGATATTCCAGGCTTAGCACAATGGCGCCAATGGCATACGGCGCCGCCGAGACCACTACCCAGACGCGGTCCAAAAGCCACCGGAGTTCCAGCAGCGGAATCGCGATCGACAGCACGCCCGAGGCAAACGCGGTGTACAGGAGGAACACCAGCAGCGCGGGCAGGTATACCAATGCCACACCCAGGCGCGCGTACAACCACTTGCGGCGCTCCGGAAACGTGAGGCAGAAGTGCAGGAAAACCGCGGGCGCAAGCAATCCCGCGGCCACGTTTCCGAAATAGATGATCTTGTCGAAACTGTCGAGCCGGCCGGTGTAGTGGAAACAGAAAAATACAAACGAGGCCAGGCAGAGAATGTAGAAATGCTGGGCCTTATGTGCGCTCCCGCGGCGGAAGTAGACAAACAGGCCAATCATCAGATACGCCGCGCCGACCAGATACTGGTAGATCCGCGCGCGATCGACCGGCACTTCGCCCACGATCACATTGACGTCAAACTCGACGCCGCCGCGCGAGACGAAATATACCGACTTCTTCCAGGAGCCGATCCCACTCAGAACCTGGGTCACCTCGACCGCGCGCTGGATCGGCAGACCGTTGATCATTTTCAAACGGTCGCCGGTGCGCAGCCCGGCCTTGGCGCCCTCGCTCGACGCCGGTACGGTAAGCGCCTCGACTCCGCCGTTCCGATCGACCCAGATCACACCGTCTTCGGGCAACCGAAACCGCTGCTGCTGCTGGAAATTGATGAGCGCAGCCACACTGGCGCCCAGGGTCAGGATCGTAAGGATCGCGGTCGACAGTTGGAACTTAAGTTCCTGAAACATGGCCCTTGCCTTCGGGTGGCCGAGCGAGACGATGCGCCGCGGCCGAGACTGCACGTTACGGGCCGCACAAAAGATTGCTTTCTTCTTTCAGAGTAGCCGATTTTTCTAGTACTTACAAGCTAAGCCCCACCCCCCATATCCGCATTTTGGGAGAGCCACACTACCGAGAAGTGTATTCTGAAACCTGATTGCCGATGGAAAAGAAGCTGTTACCGAAGGGTAGTATCACACAGTAACTATAGTACTCTGCCGACCCCCCGGCCCCTGCTGTACACTGAGTACGATCATCCGCGCGGCCACCCTCGCTTTACCGCCATCACGCAACCACAGCCGTTCGGATGAGAAGGAGTCTCGCAAGGCACCACGATGAGGATTACGCTTGCATCGGCCCTGTTGGCAGTTCTCGCCGGCCTGTTGTCCGCGGCAGAGGAAGGCCGGACGAATGCGCCGGTCGAAGCTGCCAGTGCGGCAGCCCCGGTCAGCGACCCGGCCCAGCTCGCCAAGCCCAATGCTTTGGGCGAAAAAATCTTGGGCGGAGCGCCCATCGATTCAAATACTTATGTGGTCGGAGCGGAAGATGTACTTGCCATTTCGGTGTGGCACGAGCCGGAGCTGACCCGCCTGGTAACGGTTCGCCCCGATGGCAAAATCACATTGCCGCTGGTCAATGAACTCCCCGCCGCCGGCCTCACCGCCGCGCAGCTCTCCGAATCCATCGCCCAAGCCCTGCTGAAATACATGAATGCGCCCGAGGTCAACGTCTCGGTGCAGCAGGTGAACAGCAAGAAATACTACATCCAAGGCGAGGTATTAAAACCAGGATCGTATCCGCTGGTGGTGCCTACCACCGTAATGGAAGGGCTAGCCAATGCGGGTGGCTTTAAAGATTTTGCCAATACCAAGAAGATCGCCATCCTGCGCGGCAGTGAGCGCCTCAAGTTCAACTACAAGGAAGTGCGGAACGGCAAGCGCCTGGAGCAGAACATCCTGCTGCAGCCGGGCGATCAAATCATCGTTCCCTGAGCAACCGGAATGGCTGCGGCTGACAATTACGTGAACGTTTCCCGGCGCCCGCCGGACGTCGAAGATTACATCGACATGTTGCGCCGGTATCGCTCCTGGATTATCGGCCCCACCTTTGCCGGGTTGGTGGTTTCGGTTGTGGTTGGGTTCCTGTGGCCCGACACCTTTATCTCCAATGCCTTGATGCGGATCACGCCGCAGCAGGTTCCCGAGCGGCTGGTGCCCAGCGCCATCAATTCGCAGATGGCCGAGCGGCTTACGGCCATGCAGCAGGAGATCCTCAGCCGCACCAGTCTCTCGGAGTTGATCCAGCGGCCTGCCCTAAACCTCTACCCGCGTGATCGCCAGCGCCTCCCCATGGAAGACGTGCTCGAGCAGATGCGCAAGGACATCTCCATCTCGATGCTCGACGTGGCTACGCAGGGAACCAACCGCGGTTTGGCCTCCGCTTTCGTGATCCGGTTTAAGTACACCGACAAGTACAAAGCGCAGGCCGTTGTCCGGGAGTTGGTCAGCAAGTTTACCGAGCAGAACGTCGTTGTGCAGCGCAACCAGGCGACCCTCACCACCAGCTTTCTGAACGACGAGTGGAAAACCGCTAAGGAGAATCTGGATCGCCTGGACTCGGAGCTGGCGCGGTTCAAAAGCGAGAATCAGGGCCGCCTGCCCGAGCAATTCCAGTCCACTGTGGCCTCTCTCAATTCGCTGCAGCAGCAATTGGGAGCCATGAACGAATCCCTGAACCGCAACCAGCAGGAAAAGATGCTGCTCGAGACGCAGCTCCAGAATCTCAAGACGCAACTGGCTTATTTCAGTTCGACAGCGCAAGAAACCAGCGGCAACCAGTTGGTGCAGAACGAGCGGCTCATCAATTTGAACAAGATGATCCTGGATGCCAAAGCGCAACTGGCCGCAGCGCTCGAGATCTACACCGAGGACTATCCGGAGATCAAGAATTTCCGGGCAAAATTAGCCACGCTGGAAAAGGAGCGTGACAGCCTGGAAAAGCAGGACCAGGCCAGGCAGCAGGAGAACGCCGCCGCCGTTCAACCCAAGAACGTCAATCCGCAGGTGGCCAAGTCCATTGAGGACACCAAGAGCGCCATGGCGGTGCTCGAGACGCAGATTCAGGGCAAGAATTCGGATATCGAAGAGCGCGTGCGCCAGCAGAAGGAAATCAACAAGTCCATCGCGCAATACCAGGCGCGGATCGAAGCCAGTCCCCTAATTGAACAGAAGTACGCTGGGTTGCAGCGCGAATACCAGATCGCCAAGGATAACTTCGACGACAAGGCCAAGCGCCGGCAGATCTCCGAGACGTCACAGAATCTGGAGGAACGCAAAGCCGGAGAGAACCTGGATGTCCTCGACCCGGCTTCGCTGCCGGAACAGCCGGCCGAGCCCAACCGGCTGGCCATTGCCGGTATCGGCACCGCTGCCGGGCTGTTCTTGGGAATTGTACTGGCGGGCGCGAAGGAAATGAAGAATACCTCCCTCAAGAACCTGAAGGATGTTCGCGTGTACACCAACCTGCCGGTGTTGAGCAGTATTCCGTTACTGGAGAATGCGTTGTTGGTGCGGAGAAAGCGGCGCCTGTTCTGGCTGGCGTGGTCGAGCGCCATTATCATCGGGACCATCGCCATGAGCGGATCGATGCTGTATTACTTTTCCAGCCGCACGTAAGGAAGCAAGAAGCCAATGAGCCGAGTACACGATGCGTTGCGGCGGGCCGAAAGCCAGGGGTTGCCCCTCGAGCCGCCTTCGGTCATTACCACCCCCGAGCCACTGCCACGCGACCTCTCCAACGGCCATCGGAACGGAGGAGGCGGGGGACACGTTTCGCGGGCCATGGCCCAAGGGAAGTCCGGCTCGCACAAAACTCCGCTGAATCCGGAGATGCTGGCGGAAGTGCAGGTGGTTCCTTTTCAACCGGCTCTCGAATCGCACCTGCTCGATCTGGATAACAACCCCGAAACGCCCGCCGAGGAGTTTCGCACGCTGCGCACGCGCTTGAACCATCTGGCGACGTTGCAGCCGCTCCACAGCATCATCGTCACCAGCCCGTCGCCGGCCGAAGGCAAGACCTTCACCGCGGTGAATCTGGCGCTGGCTGAGTCGCAGCTCTCCGAGAACCTGGTTCTGCTGGGCGATTTCGACCTGCGCCGCCCCATCGTTCACAACCTGTTCCAGATCGACCGCACCCCCGGCCTCTCCGACTATCTGACTGGCGAATGCACCTTCACGCAGGCGTTGCGCAAGGTGGACGGCACCAACCTCTATCTACTGCCGGCGGGATCGACGGTGAAGAATCCACTCGAGCTGCTCAACATGCGGCAAGCCAAGCGGCTGTTCGAAGATCTGCCAAGCTGCTTCAACTGGGCCATCTTCGATACGCCGCCGCTGCTCTTCTCGGCCGATGCCAACCTGCTGGCGACGCTTGCGGACGGCACCATCCTGGTGGTGAAGATCGGTTCGACGACGTTTGACAACGTGACCCGCGCGATGCAATCGCTGTGCGAGAACAATGTGCTGGGAATCGTGGCCAACGGCGCGCGCGCCTCGGAACTGTACAGCAAGTACACCTACTACTACTCGAAGGCCGATTAGTTGCGGCTGCAGCTCGGCCTTCCCAAGGCCGGAGCGTGCACCGCTCCTTTGAGCCGTGGATCGGTAATCGGCACTGGTGTGCGGCGATGATCAGAATTGGGTCACAATCAGACGCGGCGCTTGCGAAGGGAGTGCCTGATGGTACGCTTCGGCAATGTGCAGGCTGCCCAGGCGTCCCTGTGCATGGGCGCGCATACAAAGCACCGTCACCCTCGACCATTCGACCAGTTCACCAGCTTCTTCGAGAATCTCTTTAGTGAGAGTGCCGCTGCGCAGCAGTTCTTTGAGGCCGGCGATGTACCCATTCCAAAGGCGCTCGGCTAATTGATACTCTCCG
The DNA here is from genome assembly GCA_035516375.1 of Bryobacteraceae bacterium. Lineage (GTDB taxonomy): Bacteria > Acidobacteriota > Terriglobia > Bryobacterales > Bryobacteraceae > PSRJ01. The sequence continues at coordinate 3,552 of DATJAK010000158.1, read as the reverse complement.
GAAGCCACCGCCTGACGAATTGGTTCGGTAGTTGGATTTGGCATCGTCATCCCTGCGCGTACATTTGGTTACTGGTCTGCTGCGCCTGGAACATACTGGTCAAGTAGGAATACTGCTGTTCCATGGAGGCGATCATGGCATCGGAAGCCGCCATCTGATTGGTCAGCTGGGTTTGCATGGCGTCCACCTGGTCCTGCTTGGTCGTGATCTGAGTACCGATGTTGGTGATCTGGTTCTGCAGATCGGTCTGGCTCGTCGGGATCAGACCGGCAGTGGGATCGAGCAGGTTCGTAAGCGCGGCGCTGGCAGCGCCCAGAAACCCAGTGCCGGTGGCGGCAGATGTCCCTGGAATGGCAGTCGGATCGGGGGCCGTGCCCAGGTACGAATCCACCCCCACGGTATTGCTAAAAGCCGCCAACAGGAAATTCGTTGACGTGTAGGTGAGATGGCCATCCGGACCTAAGTCCAGCCCTAAATCGTGCAGCGTAGCGACCGATCCGCCGGCACCGTAGAGCGAGATGTTGCTCAAGGCCTCCTGGAGCTGCGTCAAAATCGGCTGCCCCTGCAGCGGTCCCGCCAACTGGCCGCGCTGTCCGTCAATCTCATCGACGCAGGCATTGTACGCATCGGCGAACGACGATAACGCGGTGTTCAGCGCGCTCGACGACTGCGTCACAGTCACCGAAACCGGGTTCCCGCTGTTAGTGCCGAGCAGGTTCAGCGTCACCCCGTTCGCAACTTGGATCGATGAAGAATTGCTGTAAGCGGGAGCGGCTCCATCCAGAGAGTATTCCGCCTGGGCGCCCATGTTCTGCACCGTTTGCGTCTGCAACACCGTAGCTGTCGTTTGCTCGATATTCAGGGTGGGGTTGGTCCCGGTCTTATCTTGGAGAGTGATCCGGTAATCGTGGTTCCCCCCTGTGCCGAGGTCCACAACCGCCGCATTTACCTTGCTTCCGAATTGCGAATTGATCGCCGCCGCCACGCTCTGCGCACTATTGTCGCTGGCCACGAAATTGTATTGGTTGGAGCCGACCACCAGCGTGTATTCACTCTGGGTGCCGGCGGCATCGGCCGCGCTGTTCCAGGTGCTCGTGGTCATGCTGGTGGCCGCAGTTTGCTGCGTTTGTAATCCCCCGCTCGCGCCGTTGGAAATATTCAGCGTCATGGCCCCCGGAGTGGTGCCTTCGAGCTGGATGCGGTTATCGGGGTTGCTGGCGGTGCCGACGTTGACCACTTGCGCGTACACGGAAAGCCCGTTGGCGGCCGCCGTGGAGTTGATCGCGCTAGCCACATCGGCGGCGCTATCACTCGTTGGAGCAAACGCGTAATTGGTGCCGTTGACGATCAAATTGTAAGGCCCGCCGGCCGAGTTCCAAGTGCTCGTGCTCAAGCTGACGGCGTAGCCCGTGGAATTCTGGGTTTGCAGGCTGGTCGTGTGGGAGCTGGAGGGAATCTGAATCAGGTTCAAATTCATCGTTGCCAGGGTGTTGCTTTGCAGAGAAATACGCCAGTCGTTTGTGCCCACATTCACCGCGACCGCATTCACCTGGCTGCCATACTGGGCGTTGATGGCCGCGGCCACGCCTTGTGCACTATTGTCCGAGGTGGTGACGTTGTACACCTGATTCCCAATCACCAGGCCATAATTGGCCGTTTGACCGGAACTCAAAGTGGGCTGGTTCCACGTGGCCGTCGACAGGCTGGTTGCTGCCGAACCCTGATTGATTACCGTGATGTTGTAAACACCCTCGGTGGCCCCGGCGCTCAGCGTCGCGGTTACCGCGGTGGGCGCCGTACTCGTGGACTGGAATGAAGATCCGCCCAGCGCCGTACCAATCCCCTGGATGGCCGTATCGAGCGCCGTAAACTTCGTGTTGAGCGTGGTCAGTTCCGTGGACTGGCTGTTCAGGGCGGTCTGCTGCGAGGTCAAGAGGTTGATGGGCAGCGAGGCGATGGCCACGGCACGACTGATCACATTCTGAAAATCGTTCGAATAAGCGCTGGTGCCGGTAAAGATTCCGGTGGTGTTGGTGTTGGTGCTGGTGGCGCTGTTGCTCGAGGTGACGGGAGTGTTTGTCAGGGTGTTGGCGCTGCTGGTTAATGAGTTAGTAACGGAACCCATAAATAACTCCGGGGCCTGATCCCACCGATCGGCGGAATTGGCCCGAAGCTTTAGCCCGGCGGAGGCGTACCCCCGCCGGGCTATTGGTTAGTTACGGTTAGCCTCTCAGGAGGGTTAGAATCGCCTGAGGAGCGGAGTTGGCCTGGGCCATGGCAGCGATGGAAGCTTGCTGCAGGACCTGGGCCTTGGTCAGATTGGCCGCTTGCTGTGCCACGTTGGCGTCGCGGATGTTGGATTCCGCAGACGAGAAGTTCGTGATCTGCGACTGCGCCAGGCTGATGGCGTAGTTCAGCTGGTTCTCACCCTTACCGACAGCGGCTTGGGCAGTTCCTAGAACGTTGACCGCGTTGGTGATGGCGGTGACCGCAGCCTGCGCGTCGCTGACCGTGCTGATATCGATCGCGCCGCCAGAGCCGACCTTCACGGAACTCAAGGTCGTTCCCTGCTGGGTAGAGGGATCCCCGACGCCGGTGCCGTTGGTGGTTGCACCGACGTTCACGCTGAAGTCCTTCACGTTGCTTTCGAACTCGATTTGCGCAGCGCCGCTGTTTTGCACGGCTACGGCGTAGATCTGCTGGGTAGTCGAGTCGCCACCAGCATGGATTTGCTGGTTGATGCTGTTGACTGCCTGGTCGATGCTGCCGGCAGTATCCGCATCCAGATTAATCAACACGCTGTGGTTTTGACCGTTGGCATCGGCAGCCGAGAGCGTAAGGACTTGCTGGTCGTTGCCATAAACGATGGGGGCGAAAGCCAAAGCCGTCGCGGACGTCGTGCCGTCAGCCGCGGTGGTGCCGAGCTGATAGGCGCCACCCGAGTCTTCGTTGACGAACGTAGCGTTCCCCGCGGTTAAGCCCGTATAGGCGGTAACGCCGGCGCTGCGTGCGGTTCCGTCCTGGGTGGCCGCAAAGCCGGCGGTGCCGGTTTGCGTGGCATCGTTTCCGACACCGAGCTGGAACTGGGTTCCATTGCTCGAGGCGAATTCAATACTGCCGCCATTGTCTTTTGCCGTCACGCCCGCCTTGGTCCAGGCGCTGGTCCCATTTTCGAGGGCAATTTGGGCGTTGATCAGGCCGATCAGAGTAGCTTCCGAGTCGCCGCCTGCGGCACCGAGGGCGTTAGTGGCGACCGTGATGCGGCTGGATGCGCCGCCGCCCACTGACACATCGAAGGTCAGGGTGCCGGCCAGAGGACCGTCTGTGTCAGCGGCATAAGCGGAACCCGCCGTAACCGACGTGGCCGGAGTGGCGTTGACGAAGTTGCCAAAACCCAAGGTGTTCAGGGTGTCGCCGCCCACCTGCACCTGCACGGGCGTGCCGTTGGCGCTGACGAAGCTCAGGCCGTTGTCGCTGGTGGCGGTGATACCGGCGGCTTTCAACGTGGCATCGTTATTGGCCGCATTGATGATCGCCGTCTCGAGAGTGGCC
>DATJAK010000157.1:0-26956 GCA_035516375.1 Bryobacteraceae bacterium | reverse complement strand
TAGATGCCCATGTTGGCTTCGCGAATCGCAATCTGCTCGGGAGTGGCGGCTTTCTGTTCGACAATTGCGGTGACATGGCCTTGCGCGTCGCGGACCACGCGGCCATAACCAGTCGGATCGGCCATGGATGCGCTCAGCAAGACGCAGGCGGCTCCTGTGGAATTCGCCTCGGCGATCAACCGCCGCAACGTCTCCGCGCGGAGCAGGGGACCATCTCCGTAGACGACTACCAGATAGCCGACCAGGGGCTCGAGAACCTCGCGGCCTACCAGGACGGCATGGCCGGTACCCTTCTGTTCCCGCTGTTGGATGAATCCGATACCGGGGGTCGAGATCGCCTTGCGCACTTGCTCTGCCTGGTGCCCTACCACGACGAAGATGTGGCCGGGCGGGGCCAGCTCCGAGGCCGTGGCGACGACGTGCTCGACCAGAGTCCTGCCTCCCGCGCGATGCAATACTTTTGCCTGGCGCGACTTCATGCGCGTGCCAAGTCCGGCAGCCAGGATCACAACGCTAACCGTCATCTGGATGGCTCCCTACTTCCGGCTATTTCTGCGGCGCCGGCTTTCTTGCGCCAGCCTGACCACGACAGCTGCTGTGGCCGCGGGGTCGTGCCGCACCCTCTGGGCATTCTGCGCCAAGTTGCCGGCCATCACCTTGATTCCCATCTTGAAGATGGCATCGATGTCGTTTTCGACCGGCAATGCGGACTCGCGCGCGTACCGTTTCTTCATGGCCGAGGTGATGGGGCGAATGTTGATGACGGCATAATCCAGCAGATTCCCTCCGGCGTGTTTGTGGATGGCGCGGATATGGTCGCTGGCGCGGAACTCCGTGGTTTCACCCGGCTGCCACATCAGGTTCACGAAGCAGGTTTTGATGGCCGGAGAGCGGCGGATGGCAGCGGGCATTCCCTCCACCAGGAGGTTGGGGATCACGCTGGTGAACAATGAACCCGGCCCGAGTGTAATCACATCTGCTTCGGCGATGGCCGATAACGCCGCGGGAAGCGGGCGCGCACGGCGGGGCCGAAGGCGGATTGTCTGGATGCGCTGCCGGCTACGGCTGATGCGCGTTTCACCCACCACCTTGGCGCCGTTGGCGAGGGTCGCTTCGAGCGCGACATTGGCGGCGGTGGAGGGATAGATGCGTCCGGCGATCTTCAGAACTTCCCCCGAGGCTTTCACCGCGTCCGGAAAATCGCCCATGATTTGGGTCAGCGCCATCAGGAACAGGTTGCCAAAACTGTGGCCCTTGAGGCCGCGGCCGGCTTGAAACCGGTATTGAAACAGCCGCGAGAGCAGGGCAGAATCCTCGCTCAACGCTACCATGCAATTGCGGATATCGCCGGGGGGCAGCACATCGAATTCGCGCCGTAGACGGCCGGAGCTGCCGCCATCGTCGGTCACCGTGACGATGGCGGTCAAGTCCACCGCCGGTGTGGCCGGATCAATCGACCGCGCGTACGGTTTCAAGCCGTGCAGCAATGCGGAGAGTCCTGTGCCTCCGCCGATGGCGACCACGCGAAGTGGCGACGTATCTTCCATTGAGGATGTGGGGCGGCGGATGTCGTTTCCGGCTGCTCCACGGCGCTACCAGCTCTTCTTTTCAGGATAAAGCAGCGCCTGGAAGGTCGGCTGGGAGGTGAGGGGGCCGAAATCGGTGTCTTGCCGCGCCAGCAGCCGGTTCTTTGGTTCGAGTTCGATGGCGCGCCTCAGGTGCTCGATGGCTCCGGAGGGTTCTCCGGACATGGCGCAGGCGAGGGCCAGGGCGTAGTGGATATAGTCGGATTCCGGCGACATTTCGAGCGCCCGACTCAGATGCGTGCGTGCTTCTGCGGTTTTGTGCGTGTTGAGGAGCGCGACGCCGTAGTTGTAATGCTCTTCCGCGGTACGCAAATTCACGGCCGGCTGCTCCAACCGCTGTGCGCACATGTTGGCGTGCAGTTGAGCCCGGTGAGCCACATCCCGTTCCGGGCCTTCCGCCGCCAGCAACAGCGCTTCGCGCGCCTCTTTGAACTTCCGCGCATGAAACAGCTTCATGCCCTGTTCGAAATGGCTGAGCTGGTTTTCGGAAGTTAATTTCTGAGGAGCCGCGGCTGCGCCGGGCCGTGGCGCGATGGCCATGCGCGGGCCTTCCGGGTTCTTGGAATTCTTGGAGGGTGTCGGGGTATCCATTCGCCTGTCTGTGATCTTTGTGGGAACTTTTTTCTTCTCGGACATGGGTTATGTCCAGTCCTCGTATCGAAGCAATTAGCGTTTTATACCAGACGGGACGCGTCGTGCGCAACCAGTGCTACGGAAGCCCTGCATCCCTAAGGAATCTTGCGGACTCCTCGGGAGGCGTGGGGTTGATGTAAAACCCGCTGCCCCACTCAAAGCCGGCAACTTTAGTTAGCTTGGGAATGATTTCCATGTGCCAGTGGTAATAGGGGAGCGGCGCCTCCTGCACCGGAGAGCTGTGCATGATGAAATTGTACGCCGGTTTTTCGAGCACTTTATCCAGTTTACGAATTGTGGTGCGCACAACCCAGGAAAGGTTGGCAAGAGTGGCGGCTTCGGCTTCTTCAAAGTGCGATTCGTGACGTTTGGGCAGAATCCAGGTCTCGAACGGAAAGCGCGGGGCGTAGGGTTCAAGCACGGTAAACCGCTCGGTCTCCGTGACCAGGCGAGTCCCCGTGTTGCTTTCCTCGCGGACGATGTCGCAGAAGATGCAGCGCTCTTTGAAATCGTAGAATTGCTTGGCGCCATCCACTTCTTCCTTAACGCGTTTGGGAATCACCGGCAGGGCGATGAGCTGCGAGTGGGGGTGTTCGAGCGACGCGCCGGCTACTTCGCCGTGGTTGCGAAAGAGCAGGATGTAGCGAAAGCGTTGGTCCTTCTTCAGGTCGTTGACGCGCGCTTTATAAGCCCAGAAAACTTCTTCGATCTGCTTCTCGGACAGGTCGCCGAACGTGGCCGCATGCTCGGGTGTTTCGACGATCACCTCGTGCGCGCCGATGCCGTTCATTTTGTCGTACATGCCCTCGCCTTGCCGGTTCAAGTCGCCTTCGATTCCGAGGACCGGAAATTTGTTCGGCACCACTCGGACGCGCCAGCCGGGCTCGTTGGGATTTCCGCTATTGCGGAAAGACAGCAACTCGGGCGGAGTCTTCAGTTCGTTGCCGTAATCGAATGGGCAGACTTTGACGGCTGGGGGCGGCACCGAGTTCCGGATGAAATCACTGGGACGCTTGGAGCGATCAGTAGCAATGATCACCCACCGCCCTGTGATGGGGTCCTTACGCAGTTCGGGCAAGCCACGATTATAGCGTGGTGCGTTTGTGGTGCCAGGGCTTTGGCCCTGCCGCCGGGCTTCTGCCCGGCGCGCTTGTGTCAACCACCTCCCCGGCCGGTCAACTCAACAGGATTCGAGCGCTGTTGGGAAGGCCGCCCGGTCACCGATCCCCAAGACGCCGGGCAGAAGCCCTGGCCCCACGGTTTGCTACGCTGCCTGATGCATGCCTGCCCGCGCGCGTACGGTAGCTTTCGAGATTTTGCGGAAAGTGGAGGCGGGCGGCTACGCGTCCGACCTTTTGCGTGCCGCGGAGCTCGATTCACGCGATGCGGGACTGGCGTCGCAAATCGTCTTTGGCGTTCTTCGATACCGGGCGCAACTGGATTTCCTGATCGAGCAGTATTCGGGCCGGCGGGCCAAGCTCGATGCCGAAGTCCGCACTGTGTTGCGTATGGGTATCTTCCAACTGCGTTACCTGGAGCGGGTTCCAGCGCACGCGGCGGTCGGAGACAGCGTGGAGCTGGTAAAGCGGGCGCGCAAGAGCTCGGCCGCGGGGTTTGTGAATGCAGTCCTGCGCAAGGTCGACCGAACTCCGGTGGCTTGGCCCAATCGTGAAGTAGAGCTATCGTGCCCGGAGTGGCTGCTGGCTCGATGGGAGCTTCACTTCGGAGAGAACGCCGCGGCGGCGATCGCCCGCGCAGCGCTGGAGGAGCCGGAGACCTACGTTCGCACCGGTCGAGCGGGCGCGCGCATTCAGGACATCGGCTCGCAATCGATCGTGCCGTTGCTCGAATTACAGGCCGGTCAGAGTTTTCTCGATCTGTGCGCGGCGCCAGGAAACAAGACGGCCCAGGCGCTGGAGGCGGGCGTCCACGCTACGGCTTGCGACCGTCATTTCCGCCGTCTGCAGCAGATGAAACAACCGGGCCTAAGGCTGGTCGTACTCGACGGAACGCGCCCGCTCCCGTTTGCCAGGCGTTTCGATCGCATTCTGGTGGATGCTCCTTGTTCGGGCACGGGCACGCTGGGACGCAACCCCGAGATCAAGTGGCGGCTGCGGCCGGAAGACCTGGTGGATCTCCAGCGGCGCCAGGAGGCATTGCTCGAAAACGCCCGCGCGGTGCTCGCTGACGATGGGTTGTTGGTCTACTCGACCTGCTCGCTTGAACCCGAAGAGAACGAGCAAGTGGTGAGCGGGTTGCCGCCAGGAGTGGTGGTTCGGACTTCGTACCGCATACCGGGCCGCGATCCGGGAGACGGTTTCTATGGCGCTGTGATAAGATCGGGTATACCCGCAAATGGTTGAAATCGTTCCTTCAATCCTCTCCGCGGACTTTGCCCACCTGGCAGAAGAGATCGCTCGCGTAGAACGCGGCGGCGTTTCCATGCTCCACCTCGACGTGATGGATGGCCACTTTGTACCGAACTTAACCATTGGCCCGCCAGTGGTGGAGTCGTTACGCAAGCTCACCCGGCTGCACTTCGATGTGCATCTGATGATCGAGAACCCGGAACATCATATTGCGTCTTTTGTGCGAGCGGGAGCTCAATCGATTTCGGTCCATTACGAGGCCTGCCGGCACCTGGACGGTGTGCTGAATCTGATTCGATCGGAGGGTGTTCTGGCGGGGATCGTTTTGAATCCTGCCACGCCCGTGGAAGCGCTGGAAGATGTTCTGGAGGTGGCGGACTACGTGCTCCTAATGAGCGTCAATCCGGGGTTCGGCGGCCAGAAGTTAATTCCGTATGTGCTCGACAAGGTGCGGCGATTGAGCCGGATGCGGCAAGAGAAGAAGTTGGCGCTGCCGATCGAAATCGATGGCGGCGTGGATCTCCAGAATCTGGGAGAGGTGGTGCGCGCGGGCTGTGACTGGATTGTCACAGGGTCGGCTGTGTTTCACACTACCGATCCCGAGGCTACGGTGCGGGAAATGCGCGAAATCGCGGCGAATGCGACCGCGGTTCGATGTTAAAAATGGGTGATATTTCATGACAGTTGGCAATTGTTTTCGCTATGCGATGGGTGTGGGGGCGGTGGTCGTTCTGCTCAGTTCGTGCGGGTTGAAGCGCCATCCCTACGACAACCCGATCAGCAAGGACACACAGCAGCCCGACAAAGTCCTTTTCGATAAGGCGGTAAATGATCTGGAGCACTCGCGGTTCGAGATCGCGCGGCTCACACTGCAGACGCTGATCAACACCTACGATTCGAGCGAGTACCTGGCCAAGGCGAAGCTGGCGATCGCGGATAGCTGGTACCGCGAAGGCGGGGCGCATGGCTTGGCGCAGGCGGAAGCCGAGTACAAGGACTTCATTCTGTTCTATCCCACCATGGAAGAATCGGCCGAAGCGCAGGAGAAAGTCTGCGACATCCACTACCGGCAAATGGACAAGCCGGATCGCGATCAGACTCACGTGCTGCGCGCGGAAGACGAATGCCGCCAACTGCTGATCCAGTTTCCGAACAGCAAATACGCGCCGATGGCCCAGCAGAAGCTCCGCAATATCCAGGAAATGCTGGCTGCCGAAGAGTTCGGTGTCGGCAACTTCTATCACAACAAGGGCAGTTTCCCGGCAGCGGCCAACCGGCTGCAGTCGATTGCCGAACAGTTTCCGCTGTATAGCAAAGCAGATGAGGCGTTGTGGCTGGCTGCCGACTCCTACTCACGCATGGGCGACCGGTTCGAAAATCAGCAGGTAGCGGACTATTCCAAGATAGTGAAGGATTATCCCTTGAGCCCCCACGCCGACGAGGCCAAGGAGAAGCTGCAGGCCATGAATCGCCCGGTTCCGGATGCCGACCCGGCCGCGTACGCTCACATGCAATACGAGCTGGAGAATCGGCAGACGGCGGGGATGCCGAGCAAATTTTTGGGCGCATTCAAGACGCGCCCGGACGTACGGATGGCAGCCAAATCGGGAACGCCGGCGATGGACCCGCGCCATGCGACTACTCCGGTTAGCGTGCCGCCTCCGGCGACGGGCACAGGCGTGACGGATGTGCAGGCGGCGGTGGTGACGGACACTACGGCCCTCGACAAGAATCCGGATGCGCGGGCCAATCCTCCGGGGCAGGCTGGGGCGGCGGGTACGGCGGCGTCAGGCTCAACGGCCCCCACGGACAACGCGGCTGCTCAGCAGCAATTTCCACCGACCAATCATCCGCTGCCGAAAAAAAAGAAGTCGAAGAAGAATCAGCCGGACAGTACACCCGCGGCAACGTCTGCGACGACGCCGGCCGCAACCACCCCGGCGGCAGCGCCGGACAATTCAGCCGCACCGGCGAAACCGCAACAATGAGCCGAATTCTGCTGGTGGACGATAGCCCGCACGCGCAACGGATGGGAGAACGCATCCTGGCCGATGAGGGCTATGAGGTGGTGACCGTCAGCAATGCCGACTCTGCATTGATTCGCCTGGAAGACGTGGATCCGGATGTCGTGCTGGCCGATACGGTGATGCCGGGCCGGACCGGTTTCGATATCTGCCACTACTTGAAGATGAGCCCGCGGCACCGGCACGTGCGCGTGATTCTCACCGCCGGCGTTTTGGAGAATCTGGATGCCGATCAGGCGCAGCGTGTGGCCGCCGATTCGACGCTAAAGAAGCCATTCGAGGCGAGCGCGTTGCTGGCGGCCGTGAAACCCCTGGCGGAAGCAGCCACTGCGGCCAGGAAAGAAGCAACCGGGGGACCGGCCTCAAGCGGCAGCCAAGGCAAGAACGCAGCCAAGATACCCGCGCCCTTTGTAGCCGTGGTGGATGGCGAGCAGGTACGCGCGGCCGTGGCCATCGCATTGGATGCGGGGATGGATAACATCGTGGAGGAGATCACGCGCCGCGTGGTGGCGGCGCTGACCTCCAAACAGCCGGAACCGATTGCCCTGGAATCGTCGGTACCTCCGCCGATGACCGCCGCGGTCAAGCCTGAGGATCCGGTGCCTGCGGCGCCGCCGCCCGGCGCGCCGCGAGTGGAGACGATTCGGCGTATTACGCCTCTTCGCGTCCGCCCCGGTTCTATACTAGGGTTGAGCCTGACGGATCCCCGGCCATCCGCTCCCGACCCGTTGCCCGAAGAGCATCCATCCGACTCGAAGTAGCCGACATTCTATGCCCGATAACAGTTTTGACGTCGTCTCCAAGGTGGAGATGCCCGAGGTACTCAACGCCGTGCAGCAGGCGTTGAAAGAGGTCCAACAGCGTTTCGACCTGAAGGACTCGCACTCGAACATTGAATTGAACGAGAAGGACGCCAAGATCCTGCTCGCCAGCAAGGATGAATTCAAGCTGAAAGCGGTGGTGGAGATTCTCGAATCCAAGCTGGTGAAGCGCAAGGTGCCGCTGAAAGCTCTGACGTTCGGAACGCTGATTCCCGCCGCCGGCTCCTCGGTGCGCCAGGAGATCACGTTACAACAGGGCATCTCGACCGAAAAGGCGCGCGAGATCGTCAAGACGATCAAGGACAGCAAGCTGAAGGTGCAAGCTTCCATTCAAGGCGATTTCGTGCGCGTCGCGGGCCGCGACCGCGATACGCTGCAAAGCGTGATCAAGCTGCTGCGCGAAACCGATTTCGGCATCGATATGCAGTTCGTCAACTACCGCACCAACTGAACGTGCCGCGCCGCATCGAAAGCCACTACCTGGCTGGTCCCGCGGGCCGTTTAGAGGCGCTGCTCGAGGAACCGGAGGATGGCGATCCGCGCATGAGCGTTCTGGTGTGCCATCCGCATCCGCTGTACGGCGGCACCATGCACAACAAAGTGGTCTATCGCATGGCGCACGGATTGCGGCGGGCTGGTCTGGCAGTGCTGCGTTTCAATTTTCGCGGCGTGGGGACGAGCGAGGGAGAGCACGGCCACCTGACCGGCGAAATCGAAGATGCGCGGGCGGCTCTGGAGTGGCTGCGCGGGCGGTTTCCATCATTGCCGTTCGCACTGGCAGGATTTTCGTTCGGCTCGCGCGTTATCACGCGATTCGGCTGCTCGCTGGGAGAACCGGCGTTTCTGATGGCCGTCGGTTTCCCCACGCAAATGGGCGACTCGGAATATTTGCAGACTTGCCACGTGCCGAAGATCTTCGTGCAGAGCGACCACGATCAATTCGGCCCGCGGGCGGAAATGGAGGCGGCTTTCGCGCGGTTTGCGGAACCGAAGCAATTGGTGTGGATCGAATCGCCGGATCATTTTTTTGCGGGCGCGCTGGAGGAGTTGGAAGAGGCGGTGATGGGGGCGGTGCAGTGGTGAGTGGGACAGGCCGTCTTTTCCAGCGGCCTGTCATGACAGACGGCACAAACCGACCGTCTGTCCTACAGCTTTAATACGCTACGGTTTGATCTTGGCGAAATCGAACCGGCCGAGGTACATCGGCTCGGAAGCGGGCGGCTTGCTGGTGGTCGTATCCACCGGATACGGAGCGGCCAGCAACGTAGGAAAGCCCCAGGCGTTGCCATTTCGCAGGTCGATCATCATCTTGCCCTGGAGTTGTTCGAGGCCGTTCGGGTTCCGAAGCGTCGCCACTCCGGGCTCGATGTAGAGGTGCGCGGCGTCGGATTGTGCCGGCACCACCACCGGGTGAGCGATCGGTCGGATCGCGACAATCCCGAGCAGAATGGCGATCGCGGTTAGGACAACTTTGGTATAGAAGTCGACACGAATCATCTCTTGCCTCCCCACTTCACTGATGCAGGTGAAGCGCCAGGCGGTCAGCTTTTCGACGGCAGCAGGTGCTTCTGAATTTTGCCCATGGCGTTTCGCGGCAAACGGTCCACCGGGATGAATTCGCGCGGCACTTTGAAGGACGCCAGCTTTTCCCGGCAGCGTTTTTCCAGAGCAGCGGCTTCGATCGCACTCTTCAGCACGACATAAGCCACGGGAGCTTCGCCGCGAACGCGGTCCGGCACGCCCACCACGGCCGCTTCCGCCACTTCGTCCTGCTCCTGGAGGAACTCTTCGATCTCGCGCGGGTAGATGTTGAAGCCGCCGGAAATGATGAGGTCGCTGCGGCGGCCGCAGAGTGTGTAATATCCGTCGGGCTCGCGCACCGCCAGGTCGCCGGTTTTGAAATAGCCATCGAGAACAGCCGCTGCGGTGGCATCCGGGCGGCGCCAGTATCCGGCGAAAATGTTGGGTCCCTTCAGATACAGTTCGCCCGTTTCGCCGTCAGCCGCGGGTTGCCCCTGCTCGTTGAGCAAGCGAACGGAAACGCCCGGAAGCGGCAGCCCCACGCTGCCGGGGCGTCGCTCACCAATGTATGGGTTGCTGAGGTTCATGAACGTCTCGCTCATCCCGTAGCGCTCGAGGATGGTGTGGCCGAAGCGCGCGCGGAACTCTTCGAGCACTTGTGCCGGCAGAGGCGCTGAGCCCGAGACAAACAGCCGCATGAACTGGCCGATGGCGCGAGCCTGCTCTTCCGGGAAATCGAGCAGACGGACATAGATGGTGGGCACGCCGAAGAACAGCGTGGGCCGGAATTCGAGGAAGGTCTTCGCGGCGGTCTCGCGCTCAAAGCGCTCCAGCAGGCGCATGCGGCAGCCGCTGAGCAGCCAGGAATGGAGGCCGTTGCCCAAGCCATGCACATGGAAGAGCGGCAACGCGAGCAGGAATCGATCGGCACTGGTGATCTGCCAGCACGCCACGAGATTGACGGCATTGGCCGCGAAGTTGTTGTGCGTGAGCACCGCGCCCTTGGATGTTCCCGTGGTGCCAGAGGTATAGATGATTCCCATGGGCGCGTCACCGTCGATGGCGACGTGAGGCCGCTCATCCGGCATTCCGTTAGCTTCAGCGGTCAGCTCGGCAGGATGCCAGATGGGCACGGGTGATGAGAAATTCGCGTCCGAGGCCACCGCGACGGGCTCGGCATCGTGGAGGATGTGCGCCATTTCGCGATCGCGGTACAGGATGTTGATCGGCACGAACAAGACGCCGAGCTTGGCGCAGGCCAGGTAGAGATCGATCATCTCCACGCAATTGGCGAGGTAGATACAGAGGCGGTCGCCGGTTTTCAAGCCGCGCCGGGCGAACAGTTGTGCCAGGCGATTGCTGCGGGCGTCGAGATCGCCGAATGTGTACGTGCAATTCTGAAATTCGAGTGCGACCGCATCGCGACGGCCCACCAGAGAATTGTCAAACAGGTGGATCAGATTCAAGCCGGCTACCAGTTTACCGTGGGCCAGCAGGTACTACGGCGCCCACGAAGGCGCGACGTAGGTGTAGAACACGACCACCAGCCCGACGATCGATGCCAGCAGGATGCTGTGCTTGAAAGTGAAGCGGAACAGCAGCGACTCATCCTCGCGTTTCATCGAGGTTGCGGCGGCGGCCACGGCGATGCTGGTAAGGCTGATCATTTTCCCCATCACGCCACCGGCGGAATTGGCGCCCGCCATCAAGGCAGGATTCATATGGAGCCGCCCGGCGGTGACCACCTGAAGAGTGCCGAACAAAGCGTTGGCCGAAGTGTCGCTGCCGGTTAGAAAGACACCCAGCCATCCGAGCAGAGCGCTGAAGAACGGGAATACCACTCCGGTGGCCGCGAACGCCAGGCCGAGTGTCGCGGTAGCGCCCGAGTAGTTCATCACATACGCCAATCCCAAAACCGCCGCCAGTGTCAGCTCCGCGAGGGCCAGTTGTTTGGCAGTGTGGGCAACGGTTCTGAAGTATTGGGCGGGGGACATGCCGACCGCGAACGCCGCCAATATCGTCGCCAGCAGACACGCCGTTCCCGATGCGTTTAGCCAGTTGAAGTTGAACACCGCCCCGTAAGGCGAGATCTTGGCGACCACGGGCGGCATCTGCGCGATGGTGTTGTGCAGGCCCGGCCATTTGATCGCCAGACTTAGAGACTTCATCCAATTGGCGACCGGATTGTAGCTCCACACCGAGACGCAAATGACGAGCAGGATATACGGGCTCCAGGCGTTGAGAAGCTGGCCGCTAGTGTGCGGAAGTTCCGCGCGAGAGCGGCGTTCACCGGCTCCAGCCGGCTTCCACACGCGCGTGAGAAGAACGATGCCGGCCATGGCGACGATCGATGACAGAATATCGGTGAGCTGCGGTCCTACGAAATTCGAAACGGCGAATTGGGTGGCAGCAAAGAAAACTCCGCAGACCGCGACGGCCGGAAAGACGGCCTTAAGACCACTCCAGCCTGAAGTCACCAGAATCAGGTAGGCCGGAACGATCAGCGAGACCGGGGCGCAGATGCGCCCCACCGAGGCGCTCAAGCGTTCCACTGGAAGGCCAGTGAGGCCGGCCAGCGTGGTGATGGGGACCGCCAACGATCCGAAAGCCACCGGCGCGGTATTGGCCAGCAGGCAGATGGCGGCAGAGTAGAATGGCGTGAAGCCCAACTGCGTCAGCATGGTGGCGGCGACAGCCACGGGTGTTCCGAATCCGGCCGCGCCTTCCACGAACGCGCCAAAGGCAAACGCGATCAGGAGAACTTGTAAGCGCTTGTCGTCGGACAGGTGCGCGATGGAATCCTTGAGCAGCGCGAATTTGCCGGTCTCGAGAGTAATGCGGTAGAGGAGGACGGCGGTGAAGACCACCCACCCGATGGGCCAAAGACCGAAGGCTGCGCCCATGGTGATGGCGGGCACCAGCCGCGCGACCGGCATACCAAATCCAAGCGTCGCGACCAATGCCGCTGCCGCCAGGCCGACCAAGGATGATTTCCAGGCGGGTTGGCGTTTCACACCCAGCAGGAAGAGCAGGACAAAAATGGGAAGGGCCGCGACGAGAGCGGACCAAGCCAAGCTATTGGCGACGGGAGTATAGTTCTGTTGCCACATGCGCGGTCCCACGATTGTACACCAGAGACCGCTCGTGTACAGCCACTGGCTGGGGGCGAGCCCTCATCCGCCGCCGGTGCACTCAGCAGCATAAAGCCCCTCCCGCCAGAGTTCGTAACGAAGGAGCTGACGCATCTCTTCGTTTAACCTGAGCACCTGAACGGTGGCGCGCCCGATGGGTGTCAAACCCCGGATCGATTGCCAGCGCGCCGCCGGACGGCATCCGCAATCCCACTCATGCAGGCCGTTGAACCTGACAGTAGTTCTGAGTGTAGTTGCATGCGGAGGAAGCGCACTGCTCGCCAGCGAGTTCGGGAGCCGCGCAATCACGATGACTCAGGAATACCCGGAGGCTCTTTTCCAGAACCTTGATCGAGACTGGCAGGACTACGCGCGTGATCTGGACCTGCACGGGATTGATCTTTTCGTTCCACCAGTCTTGGGAATCGTTCTTACCCGAAGTGCTGATCGCACTGCTGTCCCCGAAGTAATTCAAGATCTTCGCAACGAATTCGCCGAGGCCCGATCCAGAGTATGGAGTTCACTTGATGCTCTGCGTTCGAGTTCAACCTTAGCGGAAGCGGAAGACATTCGGAAAGAACTCTCGGACGCCTCAAGGTTATTTTCTCCGAAGCGTTCGGAACTTGATACGCGCCCCGTTCGGGTCCTATGGGAGATCGCTGCGGCCAGTGTGGCCGGTGCGGGTGTCGCGGCGCTCTCCGGCGGCGAACCAATTGTCGGTGCCGTCGCAGGGGCGGTCACCCAAGCCGCGCGAAATGTGCCTGGCTTCACGCATGAATTCGGCGCGATGCTCTTTGGGCGCGGCGCGTTCGACCTTGCGCGCCGCGTCAGGCGTGGAGTATCGAAGATTGAATTGGACGCGCTGCCACCTCTACTGACCAAAACCGAAAAGCAAAGGCTTGGATTAGAGTAGGTCTACTGCTTCGCGACGGATTACGGACACGGCCGGTTCCGTGTGAGTATCTTCACGGCACAGGAAATTGGATTACTCCCCGCAAGCCCTAGGCTCCTTGTATCTCTGTTGACAATCGGCCGCGATTATTAATCCCGGGAAGTCCACAGCAATCGACGAAAAACGCCATCGCTTAGAGTGGGTGCCCAAACGCCGGGACGTACCGCTGCGACAACTGCTGGCCGCGTTCGGCTATCGCTGAAGCCCTGGCCCACGAGCAGCCTTACCGGCCGCTTTCGATGCGCATGCCGTAGAAACTGCGATACACGAAGAAAATCGCCACCAGGAAGAAAATCGCCGCCAGCACCAAGCCTAGCGTGGGGCCCTGCTGCTTGGTCAGCGAAACCGCCAGCGATACCGCCAGCAGACCGAACAGCGTGGTGAACTTGATGATCGGATTGAGCGCGACGGAACTGGTGTCCTTGAATGGATCGCCTACTGTATCGCCCACGACCGTAGCCGCGTGGAGTTCGGTTCCCTTAGCGCGTAATTCCGTTTCCACAACCTTCTTGGCGTTGTCCCAGGCCCCGCCCGCGTTGGCCATGAAGATGGCCTGATACAGGCCGAACAGGGCGATCGAGATCAGGTAGCCGACAAAAAAGAACGGCTCGACAAACGCGAACGCCAGGGTGATGAAGAACACCGTGAGGAAGATGTTCAGCATGCCTTTCTGGGCGTACTGCGTGCAGATTTGCACCACTTTTTTGGAATCCGCAATAGAAGCCTTTTCCGCGGATTCCAGCTTGATGTTCTTCTTGATGAATTCCACCGCGCGATAAGCGCCGGTAGTGACTGCTTGCGCGCTCGCGCCGGTGAACCAGTAGATGACCGCGCCGCCCGCGATCGAGCCCAGCAGGAACGGCGCATACATCAGCGAAAGCTTGTCCAAGTTCGCGGTGAGCTTATCGGTAAGGTTGATGATGATGGAGAAAATCATCGTGGTGGCACCGACCACGGCGGTTCCAATGAGCACCGGCTTCGACGTCGCTTTAAACGTGTTGCCCGCGCCGTCGTTCTCCTCTAGGTTCTCCTTGGCGCGCTCAAACTCGGGACGGAATCCGAAATTCTTCTGCAGGTCCTGCTCGATGCCGGGTATGGTTTCGATGGTGGAGAGTTCGTAGATGGATTGCGCGTTGTCGGTGACGGGGCCGTAGCTATCGACGGCGATCGTCACCGGTCCCATGCCCAGGAAGCCGAAGGCCACCAGGCCGAATGCGAAGACCGCCGGGGCCAGCATGATATTCCCGAAGCCGTAATTGCTTACCTGATAACCGATGGTCATCAGCAGGAGCATGGTGAATCCCAACCAGAAGCCGCTGAAGTTACCGGCTACAAAACCAGACAGGATGTTCAGGGATGCGCCGCCTTCTTTCGAGCTGGTAACGATCTCGCGTACGTGGCGCGAATTGGTAGACGTAAAAACCTTCACGAACTCGGGGATGAGGGCGCCCGCCAGCGTGCCGCAGCTGATCACCGTGGCGAGTTTCCACCACAGCGAATCGTCGCCTGCCAGGTTCGGGATCATGAAACTGCTAACGATGTAGGTGAGCGCGATGGAGAGAATCGAGGTCAGCCACACGAGCGTGGTCAGCGGCGCTTCGAAGTTCATCTTGGGCGCATTGCCATACCGCGCTTTGGCGATGATTCCATTTACGAAGTAGCCGATGCCGGACGAGATCACCATCATCACGCGCATGGAAAAGATCCAGACCAGCAGTTGCACCTGAACCATCGGGTCTTTCACTGCCAGGATGATGAACGTGATGAGTGCGACGCCGGTGACGCCGTAGGTCTCGAAACCGTCCGCCGAGGGCCCCACCGAATCGCCCGCGTTGTCGCCCGTGCAATCGGCAATCACGCCGGGATTGCGCACGTCGTCTTCTTTGATCTTGAACACGATCTTCATCAAGTCGGAGCCGATGTCGGCGATTTTGGTGAAGATGCCGCCGGCAACGCGCAGGGCTGCGGCGCCCAAGGATTCACCGATGGCAAAGCCGATGAAGCAGGAACCGGCCAGATTGCCTGGAACGAACAGCAGGATGAAGAGCATGATCAACAATTCGACACATACCAGCAGCATCCCTATGCTCATGCCGGCTTGCAGCGGGATGTCATAGCAGGGGTACGCCTTGCCCGTAAGCGAGCCGAAGGCGCAGCGCGAGTTCGCGAACGTATTGACGCGCATGCCGAACGCCGCCACGGCAAAGCTGCCCGAGATGCCAACCACGCTGAATATCAGAATGATCACCACTTTGTAAGCTTCAAAGCCAAGGAGGATCCCGAAGTAGAACACGATGATGACGGCAATGAAGATCTCGAGGATCGCCAGAAACTTGCCCTGCGTCGCCAGATATGTCTTGCAGGTCTCGTAGATCAGCTCGGAAACCTCGCGCATGGAAGAATGCACGGGCATATTTCTCAGGCGTGTGTAGATGACCAGACCGAAGATAAAGCCTAGCGCGCTGACCACCAGCCCGCCCATCAGCAGGGAACGCCCGCCGATACCGTTCAGAAAAGTAGCTGAGTTGAGATCCGGGATGGTGAGATTCGCTTCGCCGCCACCTCCCTGTTCTTGTGCCATCAGTGGTGCGCCCAGCGCCGCCAGCATCAGCAGAGAAATCACGATACGGAGAAGCGCACGGGCATACGAGGCCCGGCGATTCACACGACATGCGTCCGTAGTGGAAAGCATCGACTTAAGATCCTCCAGGTTTTTGGGGAACCGTGCAGTCCCCTGGCAAGGCCGGTCAGGCAAAACGCACCGGACCCTAGATAGGTATTTTCACCCGAACAGAACAGTATAGAGGATGTGAAGGTGTGATGACAACGCGGGGCAACTCCCTCAGACGCAAGGGAAAAGACGAAGATCACGTTGCACGCGTGCGCTCCCGGCAGATGCCGCGTTCACTCTGTCGAATGAAACGGACCAAGTGGAGCGTTTCCGGTGTGGCCAGGTCGGTTTCGATTTTCACTAACGCATCCGCGAGCTTGAGCCGCGAGCGGTAGAGAACCTGGTAGGCCCTTTTCAACACGCTGATATCCCCGCTTTGGTAGCCTGCGCGCTTCAGACCCACCACGTTCAAGCTTTTGGCGGACATCTGGTCTCCGGCATAGGTGAAAAAGGGAGGGGCGTCCAGGTTGACGCGCGTGTTGCCGCTGATCATCGCCAGGCGTCCGACCTTACCGAATTGGTGCACCAGAACGCCGCCGGAGAGGAATGCCTGGTCCTCCACTTCCACGTATCCGCCGAGCAGTGCACAACTGCAGATCACCGTGTGGTTGCCGATCCGGCAATTGTGAGCGATGTGGCCCGAGGTCATGATGAAGTTGCCATCGCCGATTTCGGTGGCGGATTCGGGAGCGGTGCCGCGCGAGATGGTGTAGTGTTCGCGAATCTTGTTGCCGCTGCCGATGCGCAGATAGCTGCGCGCGCCGGTGAAGGCCCTGTCCAGCGGGTCGGTGCCGAGTACAGTGCCGGCTGAGATCTCATTGCGCTCGCCCAACGACGTCCAGCGTTTCACATAGACGTATGGATCAAGCTGACAGTCGGCGCCCACGGTCACATCATTTTCGATGATGCAGAATTCACCGATCCGCACGCGCGGACCGATCCTGGCGCCGGGATCGACGCGTGCCGTAGGTGCAACAATCGCCGAGGGATCGATGGGCATGAACTCGTATGATACGGCAGTGGCCGGCCGTTTCGTGGGTACCGGTGAGTCCTATTGCGCGTGGAGAGTTCGTGCGGTTAGCCGGTTATCATGGTGCCGATGTCTACTAGCACCGTGTCATCTGTCCCTTTTCCCGGCCACGTACTGAAATTGGGTTCGTTTTTCTCTGCTGATGTAATTGCCATGCAGAAACGACTTACGGACCTGGGCTGCGGACCGGTCGAACCGGACGGCGTATTCGGCCCCGACACCATGGAAGCGGTTGAGCTGTTCCAGGTCCGCACGGTCGACGGTCATAGTCAGCCGCTGACAGTCGATGGTATGGTCGGGCCGATGACGTGGGCTGCGCTATTCGGCGAATCGAGCGTACCGGCCGTGGCCGAACCCCCAACGCCTCTCGCTGCGGCCGTGCTCGGCGTGGCCGGCAAAGAGGTCGGCGTGATGGAAGTACCGCTCGGTTCCAACTCCGGGCCGCGCGTGAATCAATATCTGGAGGCAGTCGGTGAGAACCCAGGGCTGGCGTGGTGCGCGGCCTTCGTCTATTGGTGCTTCGAGAACGCCGCGGCGGCGGTTAAGGTGAAGAACCCCGCGATCCGCACTGCCGGCGCGCTGGATCTCTGGGATGAAGCTGGGAAACATGGCATCCGCCGCGTTGCGGCCGCGGAGGCGAGCGACCGCCACGGCCTGGTTCAGCCGGGCATGGTCTTCGTGATTGCCACGAGCGGCGGACACGGCCATGTGGGGCTGGTGGAGAAGATCGAAGGAGTGGTGCTCACCACGATCGAAGGCAACACCAATAATGGCGGCTCGCGCGAAGGGATCGGCGTTTTTCGGCGGACGGCCCGGCGGATCGGAAATATTAATCGCGGATTCGTCCAATACACCTAGCGTTGTCCCGGATCTGCTTCGCCGGCCGTCGCTCACCACCTCCGATTTGTAATCATGAAACCATGCGCGTTCGCGAATTGGCGGAATGGTTAGGCGCCACCTATGAGGGTGACGGCGAAAAAGAGCTCACGGGTGTCGCGCCCTTGGAATCAGCCGGTGCCTCCGAACTGGCCTTCGTAGGGGGCCGGAAAGCGAAAGATCAGGCGGATAGTTCCGCGGCCGGCTGTCTGTTGGTTCCCGCCGATTGGTCGAGCGCCGGCTATCGGACGGTGATTCGCGTAGCAGAGCCGCGGACTGCTTTTGCGCGCGCCATCAGCCGCTTCCATCCCACCGCCGAAATCAAGCCCGGTGTCCATCCCACTGCCGTGGTGGGCCACGATGTCGTGATGGGTGCCCTGGTCTACGTGGGGCCGCACGCGGTAGTGGGCGATGGCTGCCGCATCGGCGTCGCGACGAGCATCGGAGCCGGCTGTTTCGTGGGGAAGCGCGTGCTGCTCGGCGAGGGCTGCATCCTGCACCCCAACGTCACCATCTACGACAATGTGGACATCGGCCGCGGCACGATCCTGCACTCCGGTTGCGTGATCGGGGCCGATGGCTTCGGCTATGTTCTGGAGATGGACCGGTGGCAAAAGTTCCCGCAAGTGGGCCGCGTCGAGATTGGTGATTTCGTCGAGATCGGCGCTAATTCCTGTGTGGACCGCGCGGCGCTGGGTGTCACCTCCATCGGCGAAGGAACCAAACTCGATAACATGGTGCATGTGGGGCACAACTGCCGCATTGGAAAGCACGTGATCGTGGCGGCGCAGACCGGATTCGCGGGCGGAGTCGTGGTAGGCGACCACGCGGTGATCGGCGGGCAGGTGGGGATTGGCGATAAAGCTCGCATCGAGACCGGCGCGACCCTCGGATCGGGCTGCGGTGTGCTCAGCTCCAAAATCGTGCGCTCGGGTGAAACCGTCTGGGGAACTCCCGCCCGTCCATTGCGACAGCACCTGGAGACTTTGGCGAATTTGAGCCGGCTGCCGGAATTACGCAAACAGGTTTCGGAAGTGGAACGGCGCGTCGCCGAAATGGAGGGGCGCGGCTGATGTTGTTGGTCGTCGGCGGTCACTCGCGCAATATCGGCAAGACCTCGGTGGTGTCCGGGCTCATTCGCAAGCTGCGCAGCCGGAATTGGACCGCCGTCAAGATCACCCAGTATGGACATGGGATTTGCTCTCACGTCGGCGAAGCTTGCGGCTGTGAGACGGAACTGGACCACCCCTTCGCCGTTAGCGAGGAGTACGAACCAAGCACCACCGATTCGGGGCGCTTCCTGGCGTCGGGCGCCGTGCGCTCATTTTGGTTGCGTACACCGATGGGTGGGCTGGCCGAAGCGAAAGTCACCCTGCAGAAAATTCTTGATCAGAGCGAGAACGTAATCATCGAATCCAACAGCGTGCTCGATCTGGTCACCCCGGATTTGTTTCTGATGGTTCTGGATTTTTCCTGCCAGGATTTCAAACCTTCCAGCCTGCGATTTATGGATCGCGCCGACGCGTTTCTGGTGGTCGACAGCGGCTTCAACGCGCCGCTATGGGAAGATGTAGCCCGCGGCCTGTGGGATCAAAAGCCTCAGTTTCTGGTGAAACCGCCGGCCTATGTGACGACGGCGGTTTGCGACTTCGTGAGATCCAGGATTTCACCAGCGCCGGCGCGTTGAGCGCGCGGACGCATCTGCGCGGAGGCTTCGGTCAGCATGTGCGCCGCCAGATCCACCTGCCGCTGAATAAGCCGCAATTGCTCTTCCACTAATCCGCTACGGTCGCCCAACAAGAGCTTCAGATAGCTGGTACTGTCCTGAATGGTGTTGAGCGGCTGGCGGAGATCGTGGATGAGAGAAGCGAACAGGTCGTCAGATTCGGTCACAGCAAATGTCAGCATTCGATTCGGAAACTTTGGGAGGCTCGCTTAGTATAGCGCAGCGGGGAAAGGAAGCAAGAGTTTTTTTTCGAACGGTTGAAGCGAGAAAGAAATGGGATGCTAATGCGCGCTCACCGGTTGTGGTTCGGCAACGAGAGCAGTGAGTTCTGCGATTTTGCATTCGACGTGATTCCGTCCCTGCTGCTTGGCTCGGTACAGTGCCTCATCGGATGTGCGGATCAAAGAGTCGGCGCAGTCCGGATAGGCCGTCGAGCAGAAAGTACAACCGATGCTGCAAGTCACGCTGATAGGTTGGCCATTGATGGAAAACGGCCGGGTCGCTAGCGCCAGGCGGAGCCGTTCGGCTTGGGCTGCGCCTCCCTCTGCGTCGCAACCGGGAAGCACGACCAGAAATTCTTCGCCGCCGTAGCGCCCGATCGAATCATAGCGCCGGATCGCGGATTTCATACGCGCCGAGGCCTCTCGGAGAACCGCGTCGCCGACCAGGTGGCCGTGCTCGTCATTGATCTGCTTGAAGCGATCCAGATCCACCAGCAGCAGAGAGAGTGGCAATTCCTCACGCGCGGAGCGGGCCAGTTCCTTATGCAGGATTTCCATGACGGCCGATCGATTGAGCAGGCCGGTGAGGCCATCGTGCGTAGCCTGCTGCCGCAGCGCCTCGCGGGCCATGAGCAATTGTTCCTGCAATTCCACAATTCTGCGGCCGGCGCGGAGACGGGCGCGCAGCTCCATCGTGTTGAGCGGCTTTCTCAGGTAATCGTCGGCGCCTGCTTCCATCCCCTGCACCAGGTCGGTCGAATCGGTCCGAGCGGTCAGCAGCAAAGTGTAGATGTAGGGCTCCTGGCCGCTGGCGCGTAAACGGCGGCACACTTCCACGCCATCCATGCCCGGCATCATCCAATCCAGAATCGCCAGACGGGGCGCGTCTTCCGATTGCAGGATCTGCCAAGCTTCCAACCCGTCGTGCGCACTCACTACGTCGTAGCCCCATTTCGTGAGCAGATTCCGCAGCATGGATTGGAAGATCAGATTGTCCTCGGCGGCGAGAATCTTCATCGGTGTTCCGCACCGAGACACGAGGTCCGGCGCTTTTCCTCTCCACTGTCCTTATCGGATGAACACGCGGTTGTGAGAGGGGCACCTTGGTACTAAAGGCCATGCTACGATTACGGATTCATGGCCTCCAGCATCGAGACGCTCGTTTCGCCGATCCAGCCCCCTCAAGCCCAATATGACCGGGCCTTAGAAGACATCGGGTATATGACCTGCATGACCCTGGTGCTGCTGGGCAATTACTCCCAGACCGGGCACTTCGGCGGACCCCTGGCTTACACGCCCTACAACGTCGCGGTGCACCTGGCGGGGCCCGAGCTAGGCGCTCTGCGCTATGATTATCGCCGGCCCAAGCATCCTTACTGCGACAAGTTTATGCTGGCTGGCGGGCACTCGATCCCCACCTGCTACGCGCTCTGGATGATCCTGGGCCAGGCGCTCGAACGGAAATACCGTCTCACCGGCGATCGCAAGTATTACGTCGATCCGCACGCAGCCATGCTTCCGGTGGATGCGTTGGGTTTCCGTCGCGGCGCGGGCGCGTTGAAGACCCTCCTCGAAGACAATGGCGTAGCCGATCACCCGCTCTTCGCCCAAGCTAAGGGACGCGGCATCCGCGCGCTCTCCGGTCACGCGGAAAGTGTCGACCTGACCAACGATGTCAATGGCGGCCCGTCCGGGATTGGCATTGCCACTGCAGCGGGCAAGGCGGCGTTTTGGGATATCGCGGGCGCCGGCAGTTCCCCGAAAGTCATCGCGTTCGAGGGCGAATTTGCCCTCACCGAAGGCCATGCGCAGGAATTGAAGACGCAGGCGCTGGCCCTTGGAGTGGGGAAGCGCTTGCGCGTCCTGATGTCGGACAACAATGCCGGCATCGACGATTCACTCTTAGGCGGAGTCGTGCCCGCGAAGTATGACCGCTACCGCCTGGTCGATCAGTGGACTTCCTACGGATGGAATGTCTTCGCGTTGGAGGATGGAAACGATTACGGCCAGATCGTAGCGGCACTAAAGACGATGGACGATTGGGACCCCAAGGACAGCCGTCCCATGATCGTGATCGGCAAGACCGTCAAAGGGTACTGGCCGGGCGCCGTGAACGGCAAGATTCCGGGACACGGCGGCCAAGTGGTGGGCTACCCGAGCCATCCATATGCCCTGAAGATGAATTCGGATTACTTCATCGGCCTGGCAGAGACCTTTGAAAAACGCTATGGCGTCGAGTTTGCAGGCATCCGCCAGGGGGCTGTGACCGACCCGCGCGAGCGGCTCATCCAATACAAAACGAATATCGATGTGGTGATGTCGCTGCTCGATCGCAATGGTCTGGGCGATTGGCTGGCGGATCGGCTGGTGGAAATCGGCGACACCGTTAAAGACGACTTCCCGCTGCGCATCGACGTGAAACACGATCCGTTTCTGGACGAGCGCCTGCGCGTGAGCAATCTGCCTGTGGAGCCGCAGAAGGTCAAGGTCAAGAACGCGGTATCGGGCGCCGAGAGGGAAGTGGGCATCACGCTCTTCCGCAAGCCCGGCGAGGTGGCGGGCGCGCGCCGCGGCATCTCCGAGTTCATTAAGTGGATGAACTATGTGACCGGCAACCGATTCTTTACCATCGCGGCCGATCTTTCCGAATCGATCAACGTGGAGCACGGCAGCCTGTGGGGCCATTATGATCCGGAGCACAACCCGTTAGGCACTCGCTTGAAGGCGGCGATTCAGGAAGCCGGCAACGTTTCGACGGCTATCGGGCTGGTAGGTCAAAACGCCTCGGTTGATCCCGGGAATTTTGCCGGGGTGTGGGCCTTGAGCGGCACGTACGGTTCCTTCACCCCGTTGATGTACACGCCCGCGCGCGTTTGGAGCCAGCAGAATCAGGACAGCCCGTTCCGCTTGGGAGTGCTGCACATTCTTGCGGCGCACTCGGGGCCGGAGACCGCCGCCGACGCCCGCACGCACTTCGGCATTTTCGCGCCGCAGGTGTGGAAGCTGTTCCCGCGCGGACAAACGATCCACCTGAGTTTCTGGGACTACAACGACGTGGCCGCCGGCTACTTTGCCGCCGCCGAAATTGCCGCCCGCGATCCCAAGGTCGGGATCATCACGATTGAGGTGGCGCGCCCCGATTTCCCCGTGGTGGACCGCGGCCAGTTTGCCGATACCGATCTGAAGGCCGCAGCGAAGGGCCTATATGTGATTCGCGACTTCGCGAAGGATCAGCCGCGGCACGGGTACGTGGTGGTGCAAGGGTCGAGCTCGACCATGAACCTGGTGAAGAAACTACCGGCTCTGGAAAAAGCCGGCATCAACGTGAAGGTCATTTCGGCGATTAGCGAAGAACTCTTCGACCGGCAGCCCGAGGCCTATCGCAATTCGGTGCTTCCAGCCGATGCGCTCTACGATCTGATGGTAGTGACCACCGGCACGCGGCGTGTGTGGCCCATCCGGAATGTGGGCCCGCTCACTGACGAATACTCGCTGACTTCCGATTGGGACGATCACTGGCGCACCGGCGGTTTGGAACCCGAGGTAATCGCCGAAGCGCACCTCGATCCGGACTCGATCTTTAAGGCGATTCAGCGGTTCGCGAAGGAACGCGAGCAACGGATGTCACGGCAGCGGGGTTACTTGGGCGTTTAGAAGGTGCCCGGTTGCTCGACCGCAGCGAGGGTTGAGATTAGCCGAGCGATTGTGTAGCAGGAGCCGCCGGCGCTGCCAGCACCCGTTCCGCCATCGCGAACTTCAGCTCGTCGATTCCCAGTCCAGTGGCGCTGGAGATGGCAAAGAACGCCAGATTCTTCCGCTCCGCCAACTGTCGCAGTGCCTCTACACGGCTGGGGTCCTGTGCCACATCCATCTTCGTGGCCACCAGGATCATGGGTTTTTGTGCCAGCTCTTCGCTGAAGCTGGCCAGTTCGCTCATGACGATTTCGAAATCCTGTACCGGGTCTCGGCCGGTTGCTTCCGAAACGTCCACCAGGTGCGCCAGCAACCGGGTGCGTTCGATGTGACGGAGGAACTGCACGCCGAGGCCGTGACCCAAGTGTGCGCCTTCGATCAACCCGGGAATGTCGGCCACCACGAACGTTCGATAATCCGGGAGTTGCACCACGCCGAGGTTCGGCTCCAGAGTGGTGAATGGGTAATCGGCAATCTTCGGCCGTGCCGCGGAAATGCGCGAGATCAAGGTCGATTTGCCGGCATTGGGGAAGCCGACGAGACCGACGTCCGCGAGGAGCTTCAATTCGAGGCGCAGCCGCCGCTCCTGGCCGGGCCTTCCGGGCTCGTGTTCGGTGGGCGCCTGGTGGGTCGCGGTGGCAAAGTGCTGATTGCCGTGTCCGCCGCGGCCCCCGCGTGCCACGGTGAAGCGCTCGCCATCGTGAGTGAAGTCGAATAGACGCTCGCCGGTGGCGTCGTCATAGACGATGGTGCCCACCGGCACTCCAACTTCGAGCGTGGCTCCATCCGCGCCGGTTCTGTTGCTCCCTTCGCCGTGACGGCCGCGCCCGGCTTTGTGCTCGGGATTGAAGCGGAATTTGAGCAGCGTGTTCTCGTGCTCAGAGGCGACCAGAATCACGTCGCCGCCGCGGCCACCATCGCCGCCGCTCGGACCGCCTTTAGGGACGTATTTCTCCCGCCGGAAGGCGAGGCAACCGTTACCGCCATTGCCGGCCTTCACCAGAATTCTGGCTTCGTCGATAAACATGGAAAAGCCGCAGCTCCTGATCGAACGCGGCGGCCGAAGGATGGACTATGCGACTTCTTTGATACTGACGAACTTGCCCATGCGCCCACGGTCGCGGAATTCCACCACGCCGGTGACCTTCGCGAACAGGCTGTCGTCCTTCCCCCAACCCACGTTGAGGCCGGGTTTGATCTTCGTGCCGCGCTGCCGGACGATGATGGAGCCGCCGGGCACCAACTGGCCGCCGAATACTTTTACACCGAGCCGCTGCGCGTTGGAATCGCGCCCGTTCTTAGAACTGCCTAACCCTTTTTTATGCGCCATGCATCACCTACCCAGGATCACCGATCCAGGATCGCGCTGACCTTCACTTCGGTGAAAGCCTGGCGGTGTCCGATGGTTTTCTTGTACTGCTTTTTGCGTTTGAATTTGAACACCAGAACCTTATCGCCTCTGCCATTGCCAACGATCGTACCGGTCACCCGGGCGGCGGTAACCAGCTCGCTCTCGTCGTTAAATGCGGCCTTAGCGTGCAACTCCACTTCCGAGCCGACCTCGCCGGGGATTTTCTCTACCCGAATCACATCGCCGGGAGCCACGCAGTATTGTTTTCCGCCAGTTTCGATGATCGCGTACATACAAACCTCAGTTGGGGAGCCGGAACACACGGAGTGCGTCGGAACCTCTGGAGTAAACTCTAAGTTTACAACACTGGGAGACCAGTATCAAACGGGGAGAATGAACCGATCGATGACGACGATGAAAGCAGTGCGAATGCACGAATATGGCGGTCCGGAGGTGCTCCATTACGAAGATGCGCCGCGGCCGGAGCCGGCGAGCGGTGAGGTATTGGTGAAGGTTCATGCGGCGGCCGTGAACCCGGTGGACTGGAAAATACGGGCAGGCTACACCAAAGGATTCCTAGACTATAAACTGCCGCTGATCCTGGGGTGGGACCTTTCCGGGGTAGTCGAGTCGGTCGGATCGGGAGTTACCGATTGGAAGCCCGGTGACGAAGTGTACTCGCGGCCGGATATTTCCCGCAACGGTTCTTATGCCGAATATATCGCGGTGAAAGCGCCGGAATTGGGGCGTAAGCCAAAATCTCTCGATCATCTTCACGCATCGGCGATTCCCCTGGCAGCGCTTACGGCGTGGCAGGCGATTTTCGATGCGGCCGGCTTAAGCGCCGGTCAGCGAATCCTCATCCATGCCGCGGCCGGCGGCGTAGGGACTTTCGCGGTGCAATTGGCCAAGTGGAAGGGAGCGTATGTGATCGGCACTGCGTCGGAGCGTAACCATGCGTTTCTGCGCGAACTCGGCGCCGACGAAGTCATCGACTACAACCAGACTCCCTTTGAAACCGTCGTGCGCGATGTGGATGTGGTTCTCGATGCGATGGCCGGTGAGATCCGTAAGCGATCCTGGCAGGTGCTGAAGAAAGGCGGGATTTTGGTCTCGATCCTGGGCCCTCCTTCGGCGGAAGAAGCCGCCGCGCATGGGGTCCGCCAGGCTGGGGTGTTCGTGCAGCCGAATCGCGGCCAGTTAGAGGAGATGGCCAAATTGGTCGATGCGGGCAAACTGCGGCCGATCGTGGAAGAAGTGCTGCCTCTCAAGGACGCAGCCCGCGCGCACGAGAAGAACCAGACGCTGCATACGCGCGGGAAACTGGTGTTGCGGGTCATCTAGTAGACTCTTCCGGCGGTTTTCGAAAGCGGGAAAAAGCCCTCAGTCACGGCGCGGTAACTAGTACCGCCGTTGAGCCGCGACCCCGAAACGCGATAGCGCGGTTCTGATCTAGTGGGGTCGGGTCTTCCGGCCCGCCGCCGGGCTTCTCACCGGCGCGCCGCGCGGAAGCGCCGCCCCACAGTGATAGCGTGGTTCAATGCACAAAGTCTGCCTGGCGGAAAAATTCGCCTCATTTGCCGACCATTGGAGTCCGAAGATTGCGGGGGAGCTAAACGGCCAGCAGGTGAAGCTGGTTAAATTTCAGGGCGATTTCGTGTGGCACCACCACGATGCCGAAGACGAACTGTTCCTGGTAGTACACGGTTCGTTTCGCATGGACTATCGCGACGCGACGGGCGCCGAACGTAGTCTCGATCTGCGCGAAGGCGAGTTCGTGATCGTCCCGCGCGGCACCGAGCACCGTCCCTCGGCTGCCTCCGAGGTCCACGTGATGCTGTTCGAACCGGCTGCCACGTTGAACACCGGGAACGTGCGGAACGGCCGGACAGTCGAAGAGCTCGAGAGAATCTGAGTTGACAGCCGAAGCAATTACTATCACAATGTGATAGTAATCATGATCGGCGAGTTCGAATACCTGCTGCTCACCTCGGCCGCGCGTTTGGGCGAAGATGGGTACGGCCTGGCCATCCGGCAGGATTTGGAGAGATCCATCGGCCGCCGCTGTTCCATTGGCGCGCTTTATACGACCTTGGATCGGATGGAGGCCAAGGGCCTCGTCCAGACGTGGATGGGCGACGCCACCCCGCAACGCGGGGGCCGGCCGAAGCGCATAGTGCGAGTGACGGCGGCAGGCAAACAGGCGGCGCGTGAATTCTACCGCGCGGTGACGCGCATAAGCCGCGGTGTTTCGTGGGCTACGAAGCGAGCGGGGGGCCGCGCATGAGCCGGCTTGCGTGGTGGCTGGTGGCTAGGCTTTCGCGGACGCTCGATCCAGATGAGCGCGACGC
>DATJAK010000156.1:0-8531 GCA_035516375.1 Bryobacteraceae bacterium | reverse complement strand
GGCACTCGCACCAACGAATAATTCCGCAGGGTCAGCGTGTCGCCCGGCACTGCCAGCTGGCCTTCGAAATCGACGACAAGCCCGGTGGCGTAAGCATCCGTAGCATTGCCGATGGTCGCGCTGAGAGGCAGCGTGGTGCCCCAGGATTCGGAGCTCACTTGAGCGCCGGACAAGTCCAGGCCCGCATCCACGCGGCCCGTCACCTGCGCATCATTCGGTGTCCCGGCCCGCTGCAAAACCGTTGTGCTGCCCCATGTCACTTGGAACGTGTAACCAGACACGGTGCCTTGGTGCTGCAGATCGAACCGGACGGCGACGCGGTCCCCGCTTTGCAGTGTCGCGGGTGGGATGGTGCAGGTGCCCATGCTCGCGAAGCTGGTTCCGTTCACCGAGGTGCCCGCGCTGCTGCAGAGAACTTGCGGACCTTGGAGCAAGAGCGAGGATGCCGACGCGGAACCGGCCAAACGGTACGTGGCGAGCAGTGTGTCGCCGGAAACCGGAATGCTGGCCGACTGGAACTGGATCAGCTGGCCGCTCAGCGTATAGTCGACGCCCGCCTGCATGAGCAGACCATTGCGGTACAACGCGAGGCTCGCCGCCGGATTGGGAATGTTCGCCAGCGTGAAGGTCGCGTTCACGCCATTGATCGTGCCAGACGGCGCCTCGCCATCGGAATACGCGGGGGACGCTCCGCCGCCGCATGATCCGGTCGAACCATCCACGTGAACGCAATCGCTGGAGTTACCAGCAACTGAATCGATCGATCCGAGCGAATTAACCAGCGCCACACGCCCGGCCGAATAGGCCGGTCCCTTGATCGGACGCGAGCCCAGGTCAGCCACCAGCCCAATTACGTCCGACTCATTTACCGGCCCCGAGGCAGTGGTGTCGTTTGATGATGACGAGATGATCGGTAGCACCGCGCGTACATCCCGTATGCGCAGCGAAGAAACGCTGGCCGGCACCGACCAGGATTCGCTGAATTGTACGCGGCCATCGCTGTTATAGACAGCCGTGTAAAACACCAGCGGATTGGTGGTCGCATTCGGCACCAGTTGCACGCGGAAAATGCCGTTCTCGATCTGGACCGTGATGGTTTGGCCGGCGATCTCCGATAGATCGGAAGCCTCGAAGCTTGGCCAGCTAATGGTCACGATCCCGTTGAAGGGCGTGCCATCTGCTTTGTACAGCACGTCTTGGATGGTGGTAATCGGCGGTTGTGCAGCGGCGGCCGATACCAGCAATAGCGTCGCCAGGGCCAAACGGGAAAACGTCATTGAAGAAAGGCGGCCTCCTGCCGACTACAGTGTAGTGGGCGGGGCCGGCGGACCGGCGTTCTCGCAGCTGTCTCCGCGTGCTAAGCCTCAGAGTAAACGCACAGTTACGAAATTTGCAGGTAGCCGTGACTGCTTCCCGGTCGCGCCGCCTTTGGTGGCCTAGTTCAGCGGGATTTCGAAGTAAAACAATTCCTCGCCCGTAGCCGGCACAGTCAGGCCATTCAGGTAGATCGTAGCTCCAGGCTGTAGCCCTGCCTGAAAATAGAAGAATCCGCTGGCCGATTCACCGGGCGGCAGCGTCTTGGCGACGAACGCACGCCCTTCCACTTCCCACGCATCCAGGGGATTTTTCTTTTTCCGCGTGGGAAGGGGAGAAGTTGGTACGTTCGGTTGGTTGGGCCCGTTGATGTACCGGACATCCTTGGCCGGCGTGGCGTCCACGCGGTTGCGGTTAGGGCCGGCGTATACGGCTTTGATGCCATCCAGACGGATAGCCTTGTCGCTGTTGTTTTGGATCAGTACCAGCACCGGCAACACTCCAAAGCTGTACAAATCCAGTTTGCCGAACGCCGCTCTCTCCTTCTCCGGCGTGGTGTAAGGATCCGCGCCGATCGTCACCTTGGAATTCGTCTGCCGATGCTCGAAAGTGTCCGCCGCCGGGGGCCGGAACTGTGTCGATTCCTTGTCCGCTGCGAACGCCACGGATATACTCAAGTAAAGAACCAAGCGTTTGAAAACAAAATGCATTTATTTCCTCTACCGCGTACTTCAGGCGTTTGGCTCGCCCGTGCTGTTATTGTATTTCCTATACCGCGGCCTGCGGAACCGCGCCTACTGGAGTTCGCTCCCGCAGCGCTTGGGATTCCTCCCAGGCTCCTTTAGACAGACCGGTCCCGGCGCAATCTGGTTGCACGCAGTTTCGGTCGGCGAGATTCTTTCTTCCGTCGAATTCCTCAAGCGCCTGCGGCTGGAGTTTCCGCGAACGCGGCTGTTCGTATCGACGTCGACGCTCGCGGGACGCGCGATTGCCGCCGGGAGACTAACCGGCCTCGCGGATGGAACCTTTTACGCGCCCGTCGATTACGTGTGGGCGGTGCGGCGCGTCTTACGCACGCTCAAGCCGTCGCTGGTTCTGATTGCGGAGACGGAGATCTGGCCCAACCTGTTTCGGGAAACCAGGCGCATCGGCGCGGGCCTCGCCATTGTGAACGGACGCATCTCCGACCGCGCGTTTCCCCGCTATCGCCAGAGCGCGTGGTTCTTTCGCCAGGTGCTGCCGGCGGCCGATTGCGTTCTGGTTCAGGACGAGACGAGTTGCCAGCGCTTTCTCGCCTTGGGTGCGCTTCCACAGCGAACCAGCACCGGCGGCAATTTCAAATATGACTTCGAGGCCCGCCCAGCACCATTCGACTCGCCCGTACTCGCACTAGTTGCCCGCTTACGGCCCGAAAAAGTGTGGATCGCCTCGAGCACGATGCCGCCCGCCGCGCCGGATGACGTGGATGAAGACAACGCCGTCCTGGAGGCATTTCGAGAACTTGGAGCCAAACACCCACGACTCTTACTGATCCTGGCGCCGCGCAAGCCCGAGCGCTTCGACGCGGTTGCTGAGAAGCTCGAAGCATCCGGCATTCACTTCCTGCGCCGTTCGGAGCTCACCCCAGCCTCTACGGTGCCGCTGCCCGGAGTTCTCCTGCTCGACTCCATCGGCGAACTGGGCGGGTTGTTCGGCGCGGCCGACGTCGTGTTCATGGGCGGAACGCTCAATCGCCGCGGCGGGCACAACATTCTCGAGCCTGCGTTTTTCTCCCGGCCCGTCATCGTGGGCCCGCACATGGAGAATTTTCAGTCCATCGCGGAAGAGTTTCGCCCGGCCGACGCCTCGGTCGAGATCCGCTTCGCCGGAGAACTGGGGAACGCCGTCGACCGGCTTCTTGCGTCTCCGAGCCTCTGCGAGGAAATCGGCCGCCGGGCGCTGGCCTGTGCGGAAGCTCGCCGTGGCGCCTCCGATCGGGCACTGGCCGCGGTGCGAGATCTATATGCGGCCCACCTGCCCTCATACCGTCCCGCCCTGCCCTGGTCCTTCATCGCCTCCTGTCTTTCCCAACTTTGGGTCTGGGGCGGGCGAAGGCGGCAAGCGCGCGGCATGGCCCGGCGCCGCGAGCTGGATGTGCCGGTCATCAGCGTTGGCAACCTGGTGATGGGTGGCACTGGAAAAACGCCTTGTGTGTTGGAGCTGACTCGCGAGTTGACCCGGAGCGGTCACCATCCAGGCATTCTCACCAGAGGCCACGGGCGCCTCTCGCCGGACCGGCATCTCATCGTGCCGCCCGCGTCGGCCATCCGCGCCGATCTGACCGGCGACGAGCCACAACTGTTCATCCAATCCGGTTTAGCGCCGGTCGGGATCGGGGCCGATCGTTACGAGACGGGCATGGCTCTGATCAAACGGTTCGGCGTAGACGTCGTGATTCTCGACGACGGTTTCCAGCACGTGCAGCTGGCGCGCACCGTGGATATCGTTCTCATCGATGCGCTCAATCCTTTTGACAGCGGTTCTGTTTTTCCGAGAGGACGCCTTCGCGAGCCACTTGCGGGATTGGCTCGCGCCGACGTGATCCTGATCACACGCAGTGACTGCAACGATCTTGCCGTGACGGTTGAGCGCCAGATTCGGCGATGGAATGGGAACGCGCCCATATTCGGCGCCCGGGTTTCCCCGCAACAATGGGTTGAACTTCGCAGCGGAGACCGCTTTCCCATCGATGCGCCACCCTTCCAACGCCCCGCGGCATTCTGTGGTCTGGGAAACCCCGAATCCTTCCGCCGAACCCTCGAACAACTCGGCACGAGCCTGGCCGACTGGTTGGAGTTCAGCGACCACCACCGCTACGGCCCGCGCGAAGTGCGCTACATCAGCTGGCAAGCGCAGTCAAAGGGCGCCGACGCCCTGATCACCACGCAAAAGGATGCGGTGAACCTTTGCGAAGCGAGCGCTGACCTGGTGTCCCCTCTGCCGCTGTACTGGTTGGACGTGACGCTGACCATCGACCGCGAGAGAGAATTCCTGACGACCATCGAGCGACGGATCGGCCAGAGCCGCAGCACATCGCGGGCGCAATAAACGCGAAGATGAAACTACCCGCCGACGAGCAGGCCATCGTCGAAATCGCCAAGCTCCGTGACTATTGCCTCAGCCCGACTCACCCGCGGGCGGTACAAAGCCCGCGTTTTCAAGTCGGCCTTGGGGCTGACAGCGGATGATGCCGAATTCCTCCTACAGGAGTTGCTTCGCGCGGCACGGGCGGAGGAGGCAATGGACGGTGATGTGGATGAGTACGGCTTATATCATCGACTTTAAGCTCACGCGTGGCGAACAACAAGCAACGATTCGGAGCGCCTGGATCATTCGTCGCGATGAGGAACTGCGGCGGCTAACGACTTGTTATGTACTATTGGATTAGGTGCTCCTATGCCGGAGATTGAGGTCCTATCGGTCGTTGCCCTGTTGGAAGATCTGCCCGATAAGAGGCTGCGACGGGGACAAGTTGGTACCGTGGTGGCCGATCTGGCACCGGGGATATACGAGGTCGAGTTTGTCGACCACCTTGGCCAGACATACGCGTTGCTGCCACTCCGCGATGGGCAACTGATGCGCCTGCACCATGAGCCCGACCATCAGGCTGCTTAATCGGCTCAGCTCAGAAATTCACAATCGACGCGAACGCCCCCGGTTCCAGACTCGCCCCGCCCACCAGCGACCCGTCGATCTCCGGCTGCGCCATCAGTGACTTGACATTGTCGGGCTTCACACTGCCGCCGTATAGGATTCGGATTGCGTCGCCCGCCGGGCCGCCGAATTTTGCCCGCACCTGCGCCCGAATCGTGCGGTGGGCATCAGCCGCAATTTCCGGCGTCGCGGTCTTGCCAGTGCCAATGGCCCACACCGGTTCATAGGCGATTACGATGCGAGCGAACTGGTCAGCCGTAAGCCCCGCGATCCCTTTTTGAAATTGGCTGACCAGGACCTCTTCGGTGCGTCCTGCCTCGCGCTCCTCCAGCCGTTCCCCCACGCAGACGATTGGCGTCAGGCTGAATTCGAGCGCGGCCTGCGTTCGCTTGAGGACCGTCTCATCCGTTTCGCCGTAGTATTGGCGACGCTCGCTGTGACCGACGATCACGTGAGTCGCGCCGGTAGCGCGGATCATCGGCCCCGCCACCTCGCCGGTGAACGCGCCTTCCTTCGCCCATCCAATGTTCTGCGCGCCGATAGCGATCCGCGTCCCCTGCGCGGCTGCAACCGCAGCCGCAAGGTTGGTGAACGGAGGACAAATCACAATCTCGCAATGCTGCGATTGCGCCACCATCGGCCGAAACTTTTCCAGGAAGGCCGTGGTTTCCGCGGGCGTCTTGTACATCTTCCAATTGCCCGCCATCACTGGTTTTCTCATACGATTTGCGGTAGAAAACTGGTCCCTTTGAGGATGGCCGTGCCAAAATTGGCAGCCACGCTTTGGCCAATATCCGAGAGCGTCGCGCGCAGCCCCAGGTTCACGCCGGCCCGCACCTTCCGCCCTGAGACCAGCAGCGGAACGTACTCCCGGCTGTGATCGGTGGAAGGCGTGGTGGGATCGCAGCCGTGGTCGGCAGTGAAGATCGCCAGGTCGTCCGCATCGAGCGCGCCCTCAAATCCCGGCACCCACGCATCGAACTGTTCGAGCGCCGCGCCATAACCCTCAACATCATTCCGGTGGCCGTACTGCTGGTCGAAATCCACGAGGTTCACAAAAATCAGCCCTTCCCGCGTGGTCTTCATCGCGTCCAGCGTCTTCGCCATGCCGTCGGCATTGTTCTTGGTCTTATCAGACTCGCGAACGCCGCGCCCCAAAAAAACGTCCGAAATTTTTCCGATCCCATGCACGTCGATGCCGCGGCCGGCAAGCTGGTCGAGGAGCATGCCCTGGGGCGGAGGCACTGCGTAGTCGTGCCGGTTGGGCGTGCGCGTGAACTTGCCCGGAGTGCCCACAAACGGCCGCGCAATTACCCGCCCCACCTCGTTCGGCGCGCGCAGCATCTCGCGCGCCGTTTCGCAAATCCGGTACAACTCGTCCAACGGGATGACCTCTTCATGCGCGGCCACCTGGAACACGCTGTCGGCCGACGTGTAGACGATCGGCCATCCGGTGCGCATGTGCTCGTCGCCCAACTCTTGGATGATCTCGGTTCCCGAGGCCGCCTTGTTGCCGAGCGTGCAGCGCCCGATGCGCCGCTCAAACTCACGCATGATCTCGGCCGGGAAGCCTTTCGGATAAATCGGGAATGGCTTGTTGAGGTGGATGCCCACCATTTCCCAATGCCCGGTGGTAGTGTCTTTGCCGGGAGAAGCCAGCGTACAGCGCCCATACGCGCCTTCCGGCTCGGCAGCCGGAGCGATGCCCGCAAGCGGTTTAATATTTCCCAAGCCCAGGCGCGCCATGTTCGGCACCTTCAACCCGCGCAGGCGGGCGATGTTGCCCAGTGTGTCGCTGCCTGCATCGCCATACGCCGCGGCATCCGGCATTTCGCCGATGCCCACGCTATCAAGCACAATCCAGATCACGCGCCGAAACACAACTTCGAATGTAGCATCCTACGGGACAGACGCCGGTCACGGCCCGTTCCGGGATCGGTTTGTGTCGTCTGTCAGGCTCGCAGGCCACTGAAAAGCGATGGCCCGCGCCACCGCCGATGTATAATTCCCGGATTATGCGAAAAGCCTGGATGATCGCGCCCATATTCGCACTCGGCGTGGCCGCGCAGGGTAACGCCGAAACACCCTCCCTCGCCGCCAATCGCTGCGACCGCGCCTGCATGACGGCGCTCGTCGATCAGTACCTGGCAGCACTGGTCAAGCACGATCCCGCCGGGCTGCCGCTCGACAAAGGTGTGCGGTTCACGGAGAACACCGCGACCATCCACCCCGGCGACGGCTTGTGGGTAGGCGCTTCGGAAGCTCCCACAACCTTCAAGATCTACGCGTTCGACCCCGCCACGCAGCAGATCGGCTTCTACGGCGTGATGAAGGGGTGGGACAAACCGCTGATCATCGCCCTGCGCCTGAGAGTCGCCAACGGCCGCATCACCGAAATCGAGCACGTGCTGGCGCGCAACATGCGGCCCGACCGCATGCAGAACCTGATCACGCCGCGACCCGGTCTGCTGGCGGACGTCCCCGCCGCCGAACGCACCTCGCGCGAGGACATGCTCAATGCCGCCGATTCCTACTTCGAGGCCATCGAGCAGCGCCGCGGTTCCGTGGCGCCCTTCGCCGACGATTGCGAACGGCAAGAAAACGGCGGCCAGACCACTTACAACAAAACGCCCGTGCCCTGGCCGGTAGATCTCGGCTCCCCGAGGCCAATCGCGCCATGGCGATTCTCGGAACCTTGAGCTGCACCGCCCAAATCGACAGCCAGGTGCTTAGCTTCATCACGCGCCTCTGGCCGCGCCGTCTCGCCATTGTCGACGAGCAGAAGGGGCTGGTGTTCGCCTTCCCCATGTTCCAGCACCACGGTGGCGTGCGCACGATCAGGATTCTGGGCGTCCCCGGCGTGGACACGATTCCCATGGGCGGCGGCACCTCGAACCTGCAGGCCGGCGAGATCTTTAAGATCCGCGGCGGCAAGATTCACGAGATCGAAGCCATGGGCACCTCGCTTCCGTACGGCACTCTCAGCGGCTGGGAATAGCGCAGCGAACTGGACGCGACGATACAAACCGATCCGGCACCCCCCTTTCGCCGACAATAGAACCGTGGGAGAGTGGGGCTTCGCGGTGCGCGCGCTGCGGTCGCGCAATTACCGTCTCTTTTTCGGTGGGCAGAGCATTTCCCTCATCGGTACGTGGATGACGCGCATCGCTACCAGCTGGCTTGTGTACCGGCTCACCGATTCGCCCGTCCTACTCGGCATTGTCAGCTTCACGGGACAGGTACCGGCGTTTTTTCTGGGCCCGATCGCTGGGGTCTGGGTCGACCGTTGGGACCGTCACCGCGTGCTGGTATGCACGCAGGTGCTTTCCATGCTGCAGTCGTTTGCGCTGGCCGCGCTAGCGCTCGCCCACATCATCACCATCTGGGAAATCATTCTGCTGGCGCTGGCGCAAGGCCTCATCAATACCTTCGACATGCCCGCCCGCCAGGCGTTCGTGATCCAGATGGTGGGAAAACGCGAAGATCTGGGCAACGCCATCGCGCTCAACTCGTCGATGGTCAAT
>DATJAK010000155.1:0-7444 GCA_035516375.1 Bryobacteraceae bacterium | reverse complement strand
TCTGGAAAGCAGGCACCGCGCCGGCGCGGATCTCCTGCATCCGGTTCACCAGATCGCAGACGGAGCGGCAGCGCGGATCGAGTTCTTGAGCCATCGCCGCGCCTTCCCGTTCCCGCGACGCGTTCAGCACGGCTACGCCCTTCGTGACAACTTCCAGGATGGCCTGTTGTACCTCTTCCGCCAGCTCCTCGCTGGAGCCTGATCCGAGCATCCCCGGGAGACGCAGGGCGGCATTGAGATCAGGCTGGCCGGTTAACTGATAGGTTGCGGCAGCTTCCCGGTAGGCGGCCATATACGCGCTCAGCAGTTCGCGATTCCAGGACTCGGTGGCGCCTCCGGCCGTCCGCGCCAGGGAAAGGTGAATCTGCAGGTGTCCGCGCGCAACGCCGCTTTTGATGATGTTGCGCAGTTCGCTCTCAAGGAAGTCCAGCTCCGGGGGCAGATGAAAGTGTAAATCGAGTCCGCGGTGGTTGACGCTCTTGATACTGAGGACGATTTCGCCGGCGGGTAGATTTTTCTTGACGCGGGCGAACCCGGTCATGCTGCGCACGCTCACAGGTCCACCACCGATCCGACGTCCACAAACTGGAGCTCGTGGAGCCGCTGATAGATGCCACCCTGGCCAACCAGTTCATCGTGAGTGCCGGTTTCCCGAATGCGGCCTTTCTCGATAACCACGATTTTGTCGGCGCGGCGGATGGTGGAGAGCCGGTGAGCGATCACGATCACGGTCCGGTGCTCGATGAGGTTGGCCAGCGCTTTCTGTACCAACATTTCGGATTCGGTGTCGAGATGCGAGGTGGCTTCATCCAGGATGAGGATGGGTGCGTTCTTCAACAGCGCGCGGGCGATGGCGATGCGCTGGCGCTGTCCGCCGCTGAGCTTGAGGCCACGGTCGCCGATCACGGTATCGTAGCCTTGCGGAAGCCGCAGGATGAACTCGTGCGCCAGGGCGTTTTCGGCCGCCTGCTGGATCTCTTGGGGCGTGGCGCTGGCGCGGCCATAGGCAAGGTTGCGGGTCACGGTGTCGTTGAACAAGAAAGTGTCCTGGGCCACGATGCCGATGAGGGCACGCAGAGACGCCAGATTCAGATCGCGCACGTCGCGGCCATCCAGCTTCACCGAGCCGCCGGTGACATCGTAGAAGCGCGGCACCAGGTTGGCCAGCGTCGTCTTGCCAGCGCCGCTCGGGCCGACTAGGGCAACGATCTCGCCGGCGTTTACTTCCAGGTTGACGCCCTCCATGCGAAATCCGCCGGGAGCGCCGGGATAGCGGAATGAGATGTTCTCGAAAACAACTTCGCGCTCGAATCGATCGGCCTTGTGGGCGCCCGGTTTCTCTTTGATTTCTTCGGCGTGGTCGAGGTACTCGAAGACTTTCTGCGAAGCCCCCAGGGCCTGTTCAAAAATGTTGTGGATCCCCGCCAGCCGTTTTACGGGCTCATATAGCATAAGCAGCGCCACCACGAAGGTAGTGAATTCACCGGGCGTGAGGGCGTTCATTTTGATCTGGGTGCGCGCATAGGTGAGCAGCCCCACGATGGTGAGTGCACCGAACATTTCGATGAGGGGCGAAGAAAGAGACTGCTGCAGCACGTAGCGGAGGTTGCTGCGGCGAAGCTTGTTGGCGGCATGGTGGAACCGCTCGGCTTCGAACGCTTCGGTGTTGAAGGCTTTCACTACCAGATGACCGCTGAGCGTCTCCTGCAGGATCTGGTTCAATTCGGCCGCGCTTTCCTGCGTGCGGCGGCTGATGCGCCGGATACGTCTTCCAATGCGGGCGGTAGGCACCAAAACGAACGGCAGCACCGTGAGGCTGACCAGCGCCAGACGCCAGTCTTTGTGCATGACGACAAACAGCAACGCGACGGCCACGAAGCTCTGGCGCAGGAAGTCGGCGAGGATGTGAGAAACCGCCACC
Source organism: Bryobacteraceae bacterium (assembly GCA_035516375.1). Taxonomy (GTDB): domain Bacteria; phylum Acidobacteriota; class Terriglobia; order Bryobacterales; family Bryobacteraceae; genus PSRJ01. Next base: position 5,523 of record DATJAK010000155.1, on the reverse strand, counting down.
TGAATTTTCTCGATATCGTTCATGATCGACGACATCAGGCGGCCCGTGGAGTGGGCTTCGAAGAACTGCGCGCCCTGCTTGAGGACTTTGACGAATACGGTTTGCCGCAAATCGGTTACCGCCGAAAATCCAACGTAATTGATCAGGTAGTTGGCCAGATAATCGCAGAGGCCTTTGGTGAGATAGACCGCCAGGATGGCGAATGCCACCATGGTCCAGATGTTGTGGATCGAGGAGGGAACGATCTGATCGAGGTAGACTTTGTGCCGGAAAATCGGCTCGGTAAAGAGGAGCACCGGGGAATCGGGGACGGATGGGTTGAGGACCCGATCGAAGATCGGGCCGATTAATAACGCTGTGAGCCCCTGCGCGCCGCCGACCGCGGCCATCAGCACCACCGAGCCTGCCAGATGCGGCCAGTAGCGGCGGGCGTACGCCACGAGCCGGAGCAGTTCTTTCATGCGTGCACCCGCAAGCGCGTGAGCGCGGCCAGCACTTGCTCCACCCGAACGCCGCCAATTCCCGAGGGATTGGAGATCACCTCTGCGGAGGTACGCCAGGGACCCCAGATGGCCGGATCGGAATCGCCGAAGATCACGACCGAGGGAACACCGAAGGCCGCGGCCATGTGGGCCGGCCCGGAATCGTTGCCGATGAAAAACGAAGCCAATTTGAGAAGAGATTTGATCTCGTTAAGGGGCGCTCCAGAGAGTCTGCGGAAATCGCGAAACGGAGAGAGGTCGTCGCCCGGCCCGCCGATGAAAACCGGCTCGGTACCGTTTGCCTGGAGATACCGCGCGACTTCCAAAAATCCTGCAGCGCTCCAAGTCTTGGAAGCGGTAGCAGCGACGGGGTGAATCGTAGCACAGGCCTCCCGGCCTGTGTATGTCTGCGCCACCAGACGCGCGCGCGGAATCTGGGTAACCGGCACACCCAACCAGAACATGGCCGAAGCCAGATGCTCCGCCGTGTGCACCTGGCGATCGACACCCAGGATCTGCTGCGCGCGGGGAATCCGTTGGTTGTACGCACTCTGCCAACGGAAGTGGCCGAATCCCGCGCGGAGCCTCGCCCCAGAGAACGCCGTCATCCATGCGCTGCGGGTGCCGCCGTGAAAATTCAAACAGAGTTCGGGGTGCATGCGCCGTAACGCACCAGGCTCCGGAGGCAAGATCCGGGAAACGTCGGGATTCTCGCCGAAGATGTCGCGGAAGCGGTCTTCCACGACCACGGAAATTTCCAAGTCGTTGCGGTAGCGTTTCAAAAGCTGAATGGCCGGCGTCGTCAGAACGCAATCGCCAAGCGATCGCAGGCGGATAATCGCCACGCGGCCTCCCTGCGGCAGAGTTTCCAGCAGGTTTCCCACGGTTGGCCTATTCTTCGATCTTGGCCTCATCGATCAGCATCACGGGGATGTCGTCGCGGATCGGATAGACTCGATGACACTGGACGCATTTCAAGCCGCTCTCGTCGGCCTTCACCTCCACCGTGGCTTTGCAGACAGGGCAGACAAGTATTTCGAGCAGATCCTTGCTAATGGCCATAACGATACTACAGTTTAGCAAGCGAGTCCTTAGGACCGCAGCGGCTTGTAACCCGAACGAAATCAGCCAGAGTGTAAGCCGAAATTGCAGTTGTTAACCGGTACAAAAGCCGGCGCGCTGCGTCGAACTACCAAGCCAGCTCCGGCGGAGGTCGAACCGAGTGGAGTCCATGCGAATAAAGGAACAACTGGAGACGATCCTGTCGAGTTCGGAGCTGGGGTCGGCGCCGAGTCTGCAGCGATTCCTCCGCTATGTAGTGGAGGAGACTCTGGCGGGCCGCGTTGATTCGCTCAAAGAGTATTCCATCGGCGCATCGGTGTTCGCCCGGGGTGAAGATTTCAATCCTAGAGTCGACCCCATCGTGCGCGTACAGGCGCGTAATGTGCGGGCGCGCTTGGAACAGTATTACGCCGGACCGGGCGCGCGCGACCGGGTCATCATCGATCTACCAAAAGGAGCGTACGTGCCCGTCTTTCGGGAGCGCGAGCGGGCCCGGCCGCAGCGCGGATGGCTGGTTACGGTCTTGACCGTTGCCGCTGCCGTGATTGTTCTGGTGGGCGCAGCGATCTACGACGCGCGACACCGCCCATGCACACGACAGGCGCAGGGCGCGGGGCGGCAATATTTGTCGCCGTAGGCGGACCTGTTAGAGGCTGCTCCAGCGATTTCGAAAGCTCACGAAAACCGCTCCGTTCAGTCGCGGCTCGGTAACTGCCGGGAGCGGTCGCCGAACCTTTACGCCAGTGCGGCGACCAAAGCCGCGGTGTCAATGTACGAGTCGTAAGCAACGATCTTTCCATCCACCACGCACCAGCGGAACATCCAGTTGGCGGCGCCGGTCTTGCCCGTCTGGATACTCTTACCTTCGTAATAACCAAACGAGAAGACCTCGTCGCCGACGGAGATGCTTTCGCGCGGCTGGAAGGCGACCGTCTGCATGGTTGCGCCGAGCTTGTTGAAAAACTGGGTGGCTCCTTCGGGACCCGTGTAGTCGCCGCCCCATGGCAGCGTCTTGGCTTGGCGCCACGTCGCCTTCGGCGCAACCAGGCTGAGGATATGGGCAATATCGCCTCGATTGAAGGCGTCGTAAACGGACTCGATCGTTTTGGCAGGTGTCATGGCCGGTGTCATTTGAAATCCCCTCGCACAAGTATACGGATGGGCACACTGTTCTGGATGGGGCGGAGGCTGAATTTCTGCTATTGCGAGCGCAGGGCAACCTACGGGATCGAGCCGCATTGCGCGGAGTGCCGGCAGGTAAAACCGCGCCGGGCAGAAGCCCGCCGGCAGCCCTGAAGGGCTGACCCCACGCGATTGGCGTGGCTATCGATATCACCAGGAGATCCAACTAGACTGTTCCGGATGGGGCGGAGGCTGAATTCTGCTATTCCGAGCGCAGCGCAACCACGGGGTCGAGCCGCATTGCGCGCCGCGCCGGCAGGTAACACGCCAGCATGGCTACCAGCACCAGTAGCGCCGCCACCGCCATGTAGGTTAACGGATCGGTGGCGCTGACGCCGTAAAGCATGCCGGCCAGCAGCCTGGTGAGCGCGAACGCCGCCGCGAATCCGGCGCCAATGCCGATTGCGGTGAGCCTTCCACCCCGGCCGAGCACCTGCCGCAGGATGTCCGTGGGACGAGCTCCGAGCGCCAGGCGGATGCCGATTTCGCGCGTATGCTGGCCCACAAAGAAAGAGATGACTCCGTAGATGCCGATGCTGGCCAGGATCAGGGCGAGGGCGGCAAAGAGGCCGAACAGGATCAGGGTGAAGCGGCGCGCTGCCAGGGTTTTGGAGATCACCTGGTCCATGCTCTTCATGCCGAAGATGATCTGTTCGGGGCTCATCTGCTCGCTGGTGCGGCGAATCGCGTCTGCCACAGCCGCGCTGGCTCCTTCATAACGGGCCACGACTCCGATGCCGGTGGGGGAAAGCTTCATGGCATCGTCGGGCAATTGCATGAAGGGGCGATAGAGTTGAGTTCGCAGGAGGCGATCGTCGGAGTCGAGCCCCCATTGCTTGACGTGTCCCACCACGCCGACGATCTCCACCAGCCAGTCATCATGCCGCAGGTGAATGCGCTTGCCGACGGCATCTTGGCCGGGGAAGAACTTGCGGGCGAACACATCGTCGACTACGGCAACGGCGGGAGCGTGCTCGTTGTCATGTTGGGTGAAGAATCGCCCTTCTTGCAATGGAATTCCCATGGCGGCCAGGTAATCCGGCTCCACCACGTAGCTCACCGCCCAATTCATGTCGTGCTCACTCGATGGTTTGGGCTGCCCGTCGAACCAGAAGAGCTCTTCATCGTCGTCGCCGAAAGGCATGGCGCCCCAAGAGACGGAAACCTGCCGCACGCCGGGAGTGGCGGCGAGCTTGTTATCGAGCTGCCGAAACGCGGCGCGAATCGCATCTGGAGAGGCCTGCGCCAGTGCTGGCGGAAAGGAGAAGCCGAACGTCAACAGGTTACGCGAATCGAACCCCGGGTTCACGCTCCATAACTGCGTCATGCTGCGGGTGAGCAGGCCGGCTCCCGTCAACAGCACCAACGCCAGAGTCAATTGGGCGACCACAAACACGCCCAGCATGCCATGACGCGCATCGCTCGAGCCGCGGCCGCCTTCCTTCAAGCCGTCGTTCAGGCTCATGCGTGAAGTGCGCAGCGCGGGGAGCAGGCTGAAAAGGATGCCCGCTGCGAGGGAAAGGGCCATGGTGAATCCCAAGACACGCGCATCGATGCCGACGACGTGGGTGCGCGGCAACGCGGCCGGAAGTGCGCCGAGCGCGGCCTTCGTACCCCAGGCGGCGAGCAGCAATCCGGATCCGCCTCCCAGAATCGCCAACAATAGACTCTCGGTAAGAAGTTGGCGAATGACGCGGACGCGGCCGGCACCCAGAGCGGCGCGGACCGCAAATTCACGCTGGCGGCCGGTCAATCGCGCCAGCAGCAGATTGGCCACGTTGACGCACGCGATAAGCAGCACGAACCCCACTGCGCCCAACAACAGCAACAGAGTGGGGCGGACTCTCCCGATGACGTCGTCTTCGAGCGAGTGGATAGTAGCAGCGATACCCCGATCCGAATCCGGATAGGTGGCGGCGAGATTGTTCGTTACCCTGGCCAAATCGGTGCGCGCTTGCGCGATTGTGACGCCGGGCCGAAGGCGCGCGAAGCCGTGCAGTCCCAATCCGGCGCCGCGCGATGACAACAGCGGATTGTTCCATTGACCGATGGGCACGTAGACTTCGCAGGCGCGGAGCGACCGGGTGAGGAGGTCGAAGTTTGCCGGAATCACGCCCACGATGGTGTAGGCCCTGCCATCGAGCGTGATGGTCTTTCCCGGGACATCGCGGGAAGCGCCGAATTTGCGGTCCCACAAACCTTCGCTAATTACGGCTATGGGAGCGGCGCCGATCTCATCGTCGTGTGGCGCGAATGTTCGTCCGATCACGGGTTTGACGCCGAAGAGGCCGAAGAATTCGCTGGAAATGAGTTCGGCTTCCACCTGCTCCGCCAGGCCAACGCCGGTCATGCTGAAGGCGTAACTGCGGGCAATCGCCAGGGAAGAGAGCGTGGTGTTCTGATCGCGCCAGTCGCGGAAATTCGGATAGGAGATCGAGCCGGCTTCGAAATTCGGTTTGCTTTCGTGCAGCGTGACCAGTTGGTCTGGATGAGGGTAGGGAAGCGGGTTCAGGAGCACCCCATTCACAACGGAGAAAATCGCAGTGTTCACGCCGATGCCCAGGCCGAGCGTGAGAACCACGGTGACCGCAAAACCGGGGTTCTTGCGCAGCATGCGAAGGCCATACTGTAAGTCTTGGATGAGTGATGCCGCCATGGTAGTCTTGTCAGGCTGCTCATGCAAGCTCGCTTCCCTTACTAATCGCTTGATTTCGCAAGGGCGGGATCGAACGCCTGGCATGGGCACTGTCCGTTCGTGGGACTGGTTGTCCAGGTGCGCGCTATTCTAGTGGCTTGA
>DATJAK010000154.1:0-3888 GCA_035516375.1 Bryobacteraceae bacterium | reverse complement strand
TGTCCGCCGATCCGGTAGTGACGTCCCAGGCGTCGGTGGCGTGGATGCTGGCAAGAGGATAGCCTGCCTGGCCATTCACGGATTGTCCGGTATTCTTCAGGTGCCATTGGATCGGGAAGTCGGGATCGTTGGGAATGGTTTCGGCGAGCCGGAGCACATAGTTGGGCTCGGCCCACTCCACCTGCTCCCGATTCCTCAAGCGGTCGACCAGAGCAGCTGCGTTGAGCGAGCGCGATCGGATGCGGAAGATCCTGTACTTTTGAATGAAATCTACTTTCTCGGGATCGAATTCCCGGGCGAACTCCCTTCCGGCCGCAATATCTGGCGAACGGAGCTTAATCAGGACTTCGCCTGCAATTGCTTGATGGCCCGCAATCGTCTCGATTTGGGGCCGTTGTGCGGAGAGAACGACCCAACTCCCACTCACGGCAAGAAGAGTCGCAACTCCGAGAGTTCGCGTGATCACCTTTTCATGTTAAGGCGACTATCTGATATGTTTCAGAGCTGAAAGTACCGCTTTTGACTGTGTTAGCCGCGGCTAGCCTTGGTGAGGGATCTACTTCGGGAACTCTTTGCAGGCGTCCGTTTCGGAGCCCCAGAATGCGACGCATCTGGCGTGATCCATGGGCCCCTTTCCCACGACCTTCGCGATCAGGAAGTCCGCCACCAGCTCGATCTCGCGCTGCTGCAATGTTGCGGGAGGGTCGGGCATGCGGGTCGGGTACGCGCTGAGGTCGGCCTTCGTTTTGCCGTAGCAGCGCCCATCGCTGTAGGCGAACTTGTCGAAGGCCGGCATCTGGGAGTTGAGCCGGCCGCATTTGATGACTGTGATCAGACCCGCGCGGTTGAGTTTGGTGATGCGCAAATTAGCGCCGTCGGGCATCTGGCTGTCGGTCTTGTGACCGTCGCCGGCCCAGCCATGGCACGCCTGGCAGTTGCCTTTTTGCTGATAGAGGCGCATGCCGTCGGCAATGTCGGACTCGCTCAACTGAGGCTGCTGCTCCTGCGCTTGCGCCTGAGCGTGGATCAAGGCCACGGCCAAAATCACAGCCCCTGAAACCAAACCGATTTTGCGCGTGTTGGTCATGAACGCAGTATACAGCGCCCTGTGACCGAGCTGTTTCATTTTGCCCCGTAACCCGCGGGCAAAAGTTTATGCGGATCGACGCGCACCACCAGGTACACGATCTGGTCTGTCGTGATCTCGCTGAACCAATGCGGTGTGTTCGGCGGAATGATGACTACGTCGCCCGGCCCGATTTTGCGGCTGATTCCATTCTGAACCACGCCGCCTTGCGTGCTCGGGCCGTTGAGCACCTTGACCACCGGGCTATCGGGAGCCGATTCCCTGGGATTGTCAATCGTGCCTCCCGTCACGAGCGTCGCGGTCCCTTCGATCACGTGATACACCTCGGTGATCTGGCTGTGTTCGACGGAGCCGCCGGTGCTGGTTGCGTTGGTTCTCGCGCGATGCACCACGCCCACTCCTACGTTGTACTCTCCGTTGATGCTGACCACGCGAATGGCTTGATCGCTGACGGCAGCCGCCGCCGTCTTCTGCACGGTGGCTTCGACTTCGGCCTTACTGATGTCGGTGGCCGTTCCGCGGGGCATGTGCGGCGTCTGCGCGTGGGCGGCCAGTGCTGCGAGCGCCAACGCAAGCAGGATCGGTTCTCGCTTCCTCATGGGGGCTCTCCTCGTGTGATGGATGCGAGTATACATCGGGAACGGCCTGCTTTGCGGACCCGTTCCGGGCTGCCCGGCGTCGCTCATCCGGTTGGATCGAGAGCGCCGCCTAGAAGGGAGGCGGCAGGGCAGAAGCCCTGGCCCCACGTCCAGTGGATGAGGAGCGTGCAGTAGCCCGGCGTTTATTTCTTCCAATCCCAAAAGATCGTGCAGTCGTACAGGTTTTCGTGTTGCCGGTATAAGTTTCGGAAGCCATAGTATTCGGTTGCCTTCTCATTGCAGCTATAGACCGTGGCGAACATTCCCGATTGGACTTCGCGCGCCATCCCGGGTTCGGTGATGATGTGCAGTTGCGCCAGTTCCGCCGGCGGCAGCTTGACCTTGTGGGTGTAGACCAATTCGAAGCCTTCCGGCGGCCGGCGCCTGGTCAGGAAATAGATCGGCTCATCGGCGAACAGCGGCGCGTTCGCAGGCGTGACGCGGTCGACCAGCTTCGCCAGGCGTTCGTACATTGCCCAATCTTCGAAGTCCGGATCGGTGTAGATGGACCAGCCCAATTCGGCGGCGAACAGGAGCGAAACCGCCAGAGCCGGCCACAACGGCCGAGCCAGGCGGGGCACGTGCGAGGCGACGGCATATAAACCCGCTGCCGCGAGGATCGCGAGAAACGGTACCTGCAACAGAAAATATCGCTCGAAGGTCGGATGCGCGACGCCGGCTTCCAAGGCCAGGGCGACGGCGAGCCAGCCGCACAGGTAGAACTCCGCCTTCGTCTCGGGCACCCAAGCGCTGCGGCGCGCGATGTACCACAGGCCTGCTATCGCGAGCAGGCCCAGCAGCAGAGCTTGCGGGGAATACATCCACGCAGTCAGCACTTCCAGATCGTGGCGCGTGGTGTTGGGCCAATAGAGTTTGCGAAAGAAGAGATGGTATTCGAGCAGATTGAACCAGGTTTGGCGCGGCCCCAGCGCAAAGAGCCAATATACCGGCGCAAACGGAATCGCGACTCCGGCCGCGAATGCCAGCAGTTTTTTCCAGCGGCTGCCGGCGCGATTGTGGAGCAGCATCCACACCACAAATACGGGCACGGCTGTGGACGTCAAGAGCGAGGAGCCAGCCGCCATTCCCATCGAGAGCCCGGCTGCCGCGGCGAGGAGCGGTGTGTCTCTCTCGACGGCTCGGATCGTAAGCCGGAATGCCCCCGTCAGACCCAACAGACAAATACCGTATGCCTGTCCCAGAGCGCCATACTCGAAGACGTTGACATTTAAAGCGACCGCCAGGCCTGCCACGATTGCGGCCGCACCACGCCAATGGCGCGCTGGGAACGAGCGGAAGAGGAAATCGGCGGTCAACCAGACCGCTCCGATTGTGAACAGTGCAGCAAACAAATGTGGGACGCGCCAACTCGGGCCCAAGATGCGCATCCAGCCCGCGTTCCAGTAGGCGTTCAGCGGCGACTGCGGAAAGCAGAAATCGATGTACGGCCTCCTGCCCGCCGCCATCATTGCGGACGCCAGCAAGTGATAACTTTCATCCCACGTAAAGGCCCAGGTGACGGAATAAGCCAGAAAAATCGCTGCGTAAGCCGATAGAACGCTATAGAGCCAAAACTGCTGCCGGCTAGTGGACGCGTTTTCCGTCCAGGAATTCGACCGCGAAGTAAGGATAGGTATAGGAGTCACCCTTCGTGATTCTGGCGAGGGCTGCACCCGGCAGCAGGTGGCCCACGCCGATGCCGACGTGGACTTCCCGGTTCACCTCATACCAAGTATAGAAGTCGAATTCCTTTCCGATGTGGGTACCAGAGCGTCCGGTGGGGTCGCGCGCGATCACGCCGCCCGAACTGTTGTACACGGCATCCGTGGCGCTGGCCAGCCAAAAGTCCAGATATTGGCCGGTTACGGACCAGCGGGGGTGCGGTTCGACGGTCGCGCCGGCGCGGCCCGCAATGATGTTCTGCCAGCCGAATTCGTCGGTGATTCCGAAGCGGTCGTGAGCCGTGGGGTACATGGTGTCGAAGGTGTTGCGGACGCCGTCCCTCGGATTCTGGTCGCCGGATGCGTAATCGAATCCGGTGAACAGGCGCGGCCGCCAGCGCGAGGCGATGATCTGATAGCCCGCGCCTAGCGTGGTGCCCCACGCGTTGATTCCGTTCGAACCCGCTAATCCGCGCTCTTCCACCAGTTCGAAGCGATAGTC
>DATJAK010000153.1:0-55978 GCA_035516375.1 Bryobacteraceae bacterium | reverse complement strand
AAGCAGCTCGGACTGCGGAGCCATGACCGCGTGGATGTCGTGTCGCAGCGTGGACAGGTCCGAGGCGTAGAACTGCGGCTCACGGAGATCATCGCACCCGGCCAGGTATTTATGCCGTTTCATTTTGTGGAAACCAACGTCAACGAGGTGACGCAAAGCGCGTTCGACCCAATTTCACGTGAACCCAATTACAAGCAATGCGCCGTGCGCGTAGAGCGAACAGGAGCAAGGCCATGAAGAAACTGGTTGTGGTCGGGAACGGAATGGCCGGTGTGGCGTGCGTCGAGCAGATACTCCAATACCGTCAAGACTTCGACATCACCATCTTCGGCGATGAGACGCACGTCAACTACAACCGTATTCTGCTTTCTATGGTGCTGGCAGGGGAGAAGTCGGCCGAAGACATCGTGATCAACGACGTCGACTGGTATCAGAAGAACAACATTCGCGCACGTCTCGGCGTCCGCGTCGAGCAGATCGACCGCGCGCGACGCGTCACCATTGACGGCGAGGGCGAAGAAACCGCTTTCGACAAATTGATTCTGGCCACCGGCAGCAGCGCCTTCATTCCGCCGATTCCAGGCGCCGACAAGAAGAACGTTCATGTGTTTCGCACCTTGGATGACGCTCGCGAGCTGGTCGCGAAGGCAGGCCACGGGTGCAAAGCGGTAGTCATCGGCGGAGGTTTACTCGGTCTCGAAGCCGCGCGCGGGCTGCAACTTCGCGGTTGCGCCGTCACTGTTGTTCATCTGATGGAAACATTGATGGAGCGGCAATTAGATGCGAGCGGCGGATCGTTTCTCCGGAAGAAGATCGAAAGTCTCGGCATTCGCGTGCTGCTCCCCAAGCAGACGCAGGCTCTTCTCGGGAACGGCCGCGTGGATGGGTTGCGCTTTGCCTCGGGTGAAGAGATCGAAGCTGACCTGGTGGTGATCGCCGCAGGGATCAAGCCCAACGTCGAACTGGGAAAGAAGGCGGGCCTGGAGGTTCGCCGCGGTATCGTCGTGAACGATTACATGGAGACGTCCGACCCGAATATCTTCGCGGTCGGAGAGTGTACCGAGCATCGCGGCCAGATTTTCGGTTTAGTGGCCCCGCTGATGGAACAAGGCAAAGTTCTGGCGGCAGCCATTTCCGGCCAGCCGGGACCCGTTTTTGCAGGCGCAGCACCGGCAGCGAAATTGAAGATCATGGGCGTAGATATCTTTTCCGCCGGCTCGATCGATGAATCGGAGCCCCGGGTGGAGACGGTCCGTTACGAGGATTCGGCGCTGGGAATCTACAAGAAGCTTTTCCTGAAAGACAACCGCCTGCGGGGTGTGATCCTGGTAGGCGACGCGTCCGACGAGCGGCGATATCTGCAATGGCTGCGTGATGAGACCGACCTTACCTCGCACCGGAGCCAGCTTCTGTTTCCGCCGCCCGGGCTGGATACAGGCCTGGAAGTTGCCGAAAAGCCGGACAGCGAAGTCATCTGCGGCTGTAACGGCGTCAACAAAGGCGCCATCATTCAAGCGATCCATACGCACGGCATCACGACACTGTCGCAGCTCAAGCAGCACACGCGCGCCTCGACCGGTTGCGGGAGCTGCACCGGTTTGTGCCAGCAGCTTCTGCGCGCTGTGGCGCCCGAATTCCAGGAAGAAACCAGAACCACGTTATGCTCCTGCGTGCCGTTCTCCTTCGAGCAGCTTCGCGAGATTGTCCGCAGCCAGAAGCTCAAGTCGGTGCAGGAAGTGCTGAACGTCTACGGCAACCGCAAAGGCTGCGAGGTCTGCAAACCGGCGCTCAGCTACTTGCTCGACATGATCTGGTGCGGCGGGCACGATGAGGACCGTTCGGCACGCTTCATCAACGATCGCGTGCACGCCAACATTCAAAAAGACGGCACGTTCTCCGTCATTCCACGTATGCGGGGTGGCGTGACCACACCCGACGAACTGCGAAGGATCGCCGACGTTGCGGACAGGTACAAAGTGCGCATGGTGAAAGTGACCGGCAGTCAGCGCATCGACCTGCTCGGAGTGAAGAAAGCCGACCTGCCGAAAGTGTGGGCAGACCTGGGCATGCCCTCCGGTCAAGCCTACACCAAGGGCGTGCGCATGGTGAAGACCTGCGTCGGAACGGAGTTCTGCCGCTTCGGCGTCCAGGATTCGACGCGCGCCGGAATTGAACTGGAGCGGCGGCTGGAGAATCTCTTCACTCCGCATAAGGTGAAGATGGGGGCCGTGGGCTGTCCGCGGAATTGCGCCGAAGCGACCGTAAAGGATATTGGCCTGGTTGGGCAGGAGGGAAGCTGGCAGGTGGTGGTCGGTGGCGCGGCCGGAAAATCGGTCCGTAAAGCCGACCTGTTGATTACGGTAGAGACCACTGCGCAGGCGCTGGAAGCTTGCGAGCTGTTCTTCCAGTACTACCGCGAGAGCGCCAACTATCTGGAACGCAGCTACGATTTCGTCGAGCGGTTGGGAATCGAGACGATTCGCAAAGAAACCGTGTATGCGCCGGAAGCCGAGAAGCAAAAACTGCTCGACCGGCTGCAGAGATCGAAAGCCATGGCCAAAGACGCCTGGCTGGAGCGCGATTCACCGGTCCATCCGACGCAATTCGTCCCGATCGAAGCCATTGGACGAATGGAACCCGTGGAGGCTCAATGATGCCCGGACCGAATTGGACGCCGATCACGAAGACCGAAAACATTCCGCCTTTCGAGGGACGATCGGTTCAGATTGGCGGCATGGAATTGGCAATTTTCAATCTGGGGGATCGCTTTGCAACGATTGAGAATCGATGCCCACACAGCGGCGGACCACTTTGCGATGGCATCGTGTCCGGGACGGCGGTGGTTTGTCCGTTGCACGGATGGAGGTTCGATCTCAACACCGGTTTGGCGATTCGCGCATCCTCACCGGCTTGCGTAGCGACGTTTCCCACGCGAGTGGAGGGCGAAATCGTTCTGGTAGATGTTGGCCAAGGCAGCCGCATCGAACCGGAAGAGGCGGCCGCATAGTTCCACGTTCCTGCCTCAATGTCTGAGGCAACCATCACCGGCTGAGCGGATGCGAACGGGTATCCCATTGCATGAGGTGTATCTCCCTGTAGGAGCCAGCTTCCACTTTCACATGAAGGAGAACTGACTCTCGTGACCATTCGCAACAAAGCTACCGCAATTCGCTTGGCGGACTTCTCCAGTACGCCGATGCGCGCGTTCCACATGGCTTGGATCGCGTTCTTTCTGTGCTTCTTTAGCTGGTTCGGCGTGGCCCCGCTGATGCCAGTCATCCGCGCGGAATTTCATTTGACCAAGGCGCAAACGGGCAATTCGATCATTGCCTCGGTCGCGCTGGCGGTTTTTGGACGGCTTTTGATGGGCTGGCTATGCGACAAGATCGGGCCGCGCAAAACTCACGCCGCATTGCTGATCCTGGGCTCATTGCCAGTGATGTGCATCGGCTTCTCGCATGATTACACTTCGTTCCTGACGTTTCGTCTGGCCATCGGCATCATCGGCGCTTCGTTCGTAGTTACGCAGTATCACACGTCCGTCATGTTTGCGCCCAACGTCGTCGGAACGGCTAACGCGGCAGCGGCGGGCTGGGGGAATCTGGGCGGCGGATTTACGCAAATGGCCATGCCCATCCTGTTCGCCGCCTTTGTCAGTTTAGGGGCGGGTGCATGGTGGGGCTGGCGCATGGCCATGTTCGTTCCGGGCGCCGCAATGTTCCTCTGGGGAATCGCGTATTACGCTCTTACGAAAGACACGCCCGACGGCGATTTTACGGAACTGCGCGCTAACGATCCCACCGGTCAGAAGACCGCCGCGCGCGCCAGGTTTGGCGAGGTCGCCAGAGATCCGCGCGTTTGGGCGTTGTTCGTTCTGTACGCGTGCTGTTTCGGAATGGAGCTGACGATTGACAACATCGCGGCTCTGTACTTTGCCGACTACTTCCACCTCGCGCTGACTGCAGCCGGGTTTGTCGCGGCCTCATTCGGAATGATGAACCTGTTTGCGCGCGCTCTCGGCGGAATCGCGAGCGATCGCTGCAGCCGGCGGTGGGGGTTACGCGGGCGGGTAGCACTCCTGGGGTGCACCATCTGCGCCGAAGGGTTGGGACTGATGCTTTTCTCGCGAATGCGTTGGCTGCCTCTCGCCATTGGCTCGATGATGCTCGCGGGCCTTTTCGTGAAAATGTCCAACGGCGCGACGTACTCCATCGTGCCTTTCATCAATAGACGCAAGCTTGGAGCGGTGGCCGGGATCGTCGGCGCGGGCGGCAATGTCGGCGCGGTTCTGGCCGGGTTCCTGCTTAAGAGCTCCAGCCTGAGTTGGCCGCAGGCGCTCCTTATTCTGGGAGCGCTGGTGACATTATGCTCTTCGCTGGTGATTTTGGTTCGTTTCTCGCAGGTAGACGAGCGATCGGTACGGGAAGAGATCGAAACGCGCCTCGCCGGCGGATTTGCCGAGGCCGCAGTGGCGGCGGGAGATTGATCATGCGCAGAATCCTACTTCCACTCGCACTACTGTTGTTTCCTGTCTTCACGCGCGCACAGGCGCCGGCGCCCGGGGCCGACCCGATCACGCTGGGCGATATCACCGTAACGGGAAGCCTGCGTGCGCGCCTGTATGGCTGGGATTGGTTCCAGGCGGCTGGCGGCGAGAATCAGTATGAGTATTCGGGAAATTTGTTGCGTCTGAATCTGGCGGAGAAGCGCCCGGGTTGGGACTGGGACGCGGAGTTCGCAGTTCCTTTCCTGCTCGGCCTGCCCACTGCGGCGACGGATCCGGCGCCGCAGGGAGCGCTGGGGTTGGGTTCGAACTACTTCACAGCCAACGGCGGACGTCAAAACACGGCGATGATCTTTCCCAAACAGTTGTATCTTCGCTTCGACGGGCTCGCCGGAAACGAAAACCACACCCTGCAACTAGGCCGCTTTCTTTTTCTGGACGGAAGTGAATTGGTTCCCAAGAATGCCACCCTGGCCACCGTCAAAAGAGATCGGGTCAGCCAGCGCTTGCTGGGCGATTTCGGCTGGTCGGACGTCGGGCGAAGTTTTGACGGAGTGCACTACTCGTATTCACTTCCGTCCAGCAATTTCACGTTCGTCGGCGCCGTACCCACGCGCGGAGTCTATCAAGTGGACGGTTGGGGATGGAATCAGGTCGGCTTCGGATACGGATCCTACACGCACGAATGGGGCCATGGCCGTCATGCCGCCGACACCCGCTTCTTCGTAATCGAGTATGACGACTGGCGGCCCGACCTCAAAACCGACAATCGTCCGCTCACGATACGGCGCGGCGATACGGAGAATATTCGCATCGACACCTTCGGAGGGCACAGCCTGCACGCGATTACCACCGGAGCCGGGACCATCGATCTGCTCGCTTGGGGAGCCGTGCAGACTGGACGCTGGGGAACCGAGCGTCAGCGAGGGTTTGCGTTCGATTTGGAAGGCGGCTGGCAGCCCAAGATCCTGCCGGCATTGCGGCCGTGGTTGCGCGCCGGATTCACGGAGGGCTCCGGCGACGGCAACCCGAACGACAAAACCCACGGGACCTTCTTCCAGTTGCTCCCGACACCCCGGCCCTATGCGCGCTTTCCGTTTTTCAACATGATGAATACGGAAGACCTGTTGGGCGCTCTCGTTCTCCGTCCGCACGCCAAGGTTACCGTCTCGAGCGAGTTTCACTCGTTGCGGCTAAGCAATGCGCAGGATCTTTGGTACGCAGGTGGCGGCGTTTACCAGCCCTGGACCTTCGGCTATGTGGGGCGATCCACGTCCGGCAAACGATCGCTCGGAAACCTTTACGACACCAGCGTGGAGTACCGGGCAAACCGCAGAATCACGGTGACCGGCTACCTGGGTTATACGCAGGGCCTCGCTTCCATGACGCAGATTTACCCGCAGGGCAAGGACGGCCGCTTCGGTTATCTCGAGTTGCTTTATCGCTTTTGACACGTGCGCCATACTCGGTATAGGAGGACAGTTCGACCGTAGATGTCATTCTCAGGATTGCGCGTTCTGAGTTTGGAAAGCCGCCGAGCCGCGGAGATCGAAACCATGATCCGCCGATTGGACGGTGACGTTTTCGTCGCCCCATCGGTGCAGGAACGCGCGCTAGAGGATCACAGTGACGCGGTGCGGTTTGTGGAACGACTGGAATTGGACGAGTTCGATCTAGTCATCTGCATGACCGGCGCGGGACTGGCGTTCCTGCGCGACGTGGTGTCGGCACACATGGAGGCGGAACGCTTGGCAGCGGCTCTACGGCGCGTGACGATCGTGTCGCGCGGGCCGAAGCCGGTCCCCTTATTGCGGGCTATGAATGTGCCGGTCCATGTAGTGGTTCCGGAGCCGAATACGTGGAAAGAGATTGTGGAGGCCGTGTCGGCCAGATTAGAACGGCGCATAGCGGTGCAGGAGTATGGCCGCCCTAATCTGGAAATGAACCGGGCGCTGGAGTCACTGGGCGCAAAGGTCACGCCTGTGGCGATTTATCGCTGGGAACTGCCAGATGACCGCGAGCCACTACGGGAAGCTGCGCGCCGAATCGCGGCCCGTACATTCGATATCGTCATCTTTACTTCCTCGATTCAATTGGATCACCTGCTCGAGATCGCGCACGATTTAGGCATCCGAAGCGAAGTCCGAAATGCCCTTCGCGATGACGTCGCAATTGCCTCGGTAGGACCGGTGATGACGGCAGCACTCGAGTCTTATGGGCTCCCGGCCGATATCGTTCCCAACCATCCCAAAATGGGATCACTGGTAAAGGCCGCCGCCGACTTGGGGCCTGGCGTCGTCGGGGCAAAACGTGCGCGGGCTACCACCCGAACCTGATTGCGCGCACTGCTGGTCTAGGTGGGGAAGAGTCGTACCATGCCGGGCAATGCATGGTGCCGCTCCCCGCCGGCGCAGGATGCGCGGGCTTTTGAAGCTAAGTACTTTGGATCGGTCCGAGAACGGCGCAGATCTGCGCCGGCTTATCGCGACGTCAACTACTTTCCCGCCGGACATTCAAAGCGAGCCTTGGCCGCGCCTACGTAGTTAACCGAATGCTTCTCCTTCACGCGTCAACGACGGGCATTTCCGCCACGCTGTACCGCCGGGCCTGTTACTTCTCCCCGTTTTCGCCGTTGGCAAAAATCATCGACGTAAACGACTAAATTGCCAGGGAGTAATCCGAAGAACCATGTGGCGATCGGATACACGGCGTTCCAGAGCACAGTGATGGCGAAGATGGCGCTGCCGGCCTCGATCGCTGAGTAACCGTAGTGCCAACCGGTAATCACGCCGACGAGGATCAGCGCTCCGGCCATCAGATGCCCGACTCCGAGCAAACGGTCGGAGGCAAGTGAATACACCGCGCCGGAGCTGCGCGCGAGCAAAATGCCGATGCCCAGCAGGGTGACCGCGAACAGACTCCACTTGATCAGCGAAGGAATCACCACGGGAATGTAAACCCCCGAAAGAACTGCAAAGATGAATCCATCCTCGACGTAATCGAAGAGGCCTGCCAGGATTGCCATCGTGGCGACCGCCTTCAAGAACCTCGAATTGCCGCTGGTAGACCGTGTAAGAACCAAAAAATACCAGACGTAGATAACAATGAAAACCAGATCGAGAATAGTGTTCGCTCCCACGGCGCGTACTGCCCGAGCGTAACTTCCCTGTCCTTGAGGAAGTCCGTTCAGGACCTGGTCAACGTCGGAGTGATGTGCGGAATTGGCGTAAGCTAGCTCGATGGCCAATATCGGTGAATTTACATCCTGATGAAAGTGATGCTCATAGGGGTAAGGGACAAAGGTAGTGAGCGTGGCAAGCATCAGTACACTCCACAATACGGTCAGGAGTGCCGCCGTTCCCAGTTTTTTCATTGTGCCTTCTCACAGTCAGGCGAACCGACACCGTCGGTTGTTCGTGCCAGGTAGTCCTTGATGCAGCGCAGTGCGGGTTGGTTGTAACCCGCCTTGGTTTCGTTCCACACGTTGACGATACATGCTTGTTCCCGCGGGCTCAGCTTCCAGGAGAGCGGAGCCTGCGAGCAGTTTTCGTCGCTCGTGTCGTAGGCGATGGTGGCGAACCAGATCTTTCGATGGTCAGACGCTGTGTATGATTCGCGTAGCAGGTCCAGCTCGTTCCGATCGCGGTTCACCGGCGCCGAACTCCACATGGAGAGCAAACCGGACAGGGGCGCGTATGTCTGAAAGCTCCATCCCGGCTTGGTGCCACCGGGAATCGCAGCAGGATTGAAATGGCGGATTTGGAGCACCAGGATGTCCTTTACGTTCGGAGGATCGGGACTCTGGAGGGCATCGCGAATCCAACCTATCAGGGCGTCGATCCCATAGTTGTCGTAGTACCCGCCATCCACGAAATGAAATCCCGCTTCATATGCTCCATCGAGATCGGGGCGAGCAGCGGGAGCGACGTAGGGAAAGGATGCCGACAATCTGGCGGCTGTCACGGCCCGCACGTCGAATGAATCGTGGTATTCAGGGTAAAGGTCATAGAAGTTCACAATGCTTTCCGCGGGATCAGCGCGAGGGTAATCGGTATTCGAAAAGACTACATGCTGACCTCGCTCGACGAGCATTGAGTTGAACAGTAGCGCTGGCATGCCCGCACCGGCCTTCCACGACGACAGCAGGATGTCTCGCTCGGGATATCCGTCCTCTGGCTTTGAGCTTGTAAACCAGCCAGTCACTCGTTCCAGGGCGGAGAGGCGCTTGGGCCCCAGATGGTTGATCGCCGTCCATTTCTCTTCGAGTGCCCAGCCGCGGTCCACCCACCTGCGGCCAAGCCACGGCATGACTGTGCGCCAAAAGTCAGGTTGGGTCAGCCCCCAGGCAACCTCATCGATTGCCGATCGCCGAGCCTGTTCGGCCAAGTCTTCCTTCTTGACCAACTTATCGAAAGTGGCAGCGTACAGGAGAGATCCCAGCGATCCGCCAGACACCGAACTAATCGCCGTCACAGATTTCCGGAACGAGTCACCCAATTCCGTTTCGAGGCCGGATAACACTTGTGCGGTCCATGCGCCGGCCTGAATTCCCCCACCCGGCGTTGCCACCAACACGACGTTGGCGGGTGTTCCAGAATCAGGCGCTAGACGAATCTTCAAGTACTCGGCTGGACTCAAGAACCGGCCTCGAGTGACGCCCGTTTCGACACGAAAGAAATGATCAGACTCGGGTGCGGAACCGGTAACAGAAACCAGCCCGGCAAGCACGAACAGAAGTGGAAAGCGGAAACGATCGAAGAAGAAGGTCAGGGCACCCAGCCCCCAGCATGCAACATTGAGGAACAACAGAATATACGCCAACGCGGGCACTGTGGCCACGTCGGCTGTAATATTCCTCTTACCCCATCCACACACCAGATAAATAAGAAAAGCGATCACGGATAAGCTCAGGGCGAAGACATGGCCAGACTGCAACTTCAAGGAGCCTTTTGAGGCCTGTGTATCCACCAGGTACCCTTGCCCGACGTGACGTAAAATTTCGAGCGGCCACTGACTGACTTGATTGAACCGCTTCTTGAAGCTCTGCGTGCGCCGGCCCGTCCAACAATACCGGTTGTCAAAGAACTCTTCGAGTGCCGGGATCAGATAAGCCGGAAAAACCAGGAACGGAGGTGGGTGAGGTGTGATGACCGGATCGGTCAAGGCAAGCTGTAACAGTTTTGAAACGAACACGAGTCCCAGGGCTACGGCAAACCCGCACAAAGTGACCAGCGCATCGATGGGTGTTGAGTATTCCGTCCGTACGATGACGAAGACCATGAACAATGCGGCGGAACCGGTTCCGGCCAGGAACGTGACTAACGGGCGTTGTTGCCAAATCGAAAATTCTCCGCTGTCGGCAAAACGCTGATTTCCATAATGGAGTGTCAGGTTTAGGGTTGCTACCGCTGCATAGGCCAGGAGAAAAGCGCCAAGCGATACCTGGAATATATCCCATCGGCTCGCGCTCAGATCGAGCAGATTGCCCAAAAGCGATCTCGCCCCGGAAAACCGCGCAATTGGTCCCAAGGCGAGCAATAGCGTCAGCGTCGCCAGAGGAACCCGCAGCAGGTAGAGCGCTCGCAGACCTGACCAAAACATCTTCCAGTTCATCGTCTCGGTCCATTATTCAAGGCTGGCGTTCTTCGACCCTCAACTCACCCTCGCGCGTTTCCCCGGCGAGGCTTCGACCGGCCGCCGCAGACACCGGTTTTGCCGTCATCCGTTTGATCAGTAACCGGTAGAGCCAATTCATCATTGGGTCGGACCAACCGTTCACACTAGAAAAATCCGACTCGAACGTTATGTGATGCTGCCAATGAACGTCCGGCCGTAGAAACAGCCTGGAGCGCTGCAGCAAGCGCACCCAAGGCGGTATACCGAGCGCCTGAAATAGACGGGCAAATTCCTTCCTTTGCTCCTTCTCGGGCAGTCGGCTGATTTCGCGGACCGCGCGGTTGAATTCGTCCGCCGATAACTCCGAACCCATGTGAGCATAGGCATGAATCTGATGGAATCCGAGCATCCATAAATTGGTAAATCCAAGCGTAGCGATCACAGCGAACCACGCTGCAGTATCCGGAGTCATGCCCGCCACGCACAGGGTAATTACCGTAAGAGGGATCGCCCCGTATACGCCCTTAGTCAGATTCGCCGTTAGCGCCGAGGGATCCAGCGTAGGCGTCAAATGGTGTTCGTGAAACTCGACGGCAATCGGACCCATGATCGGCGTGTTGGGCGGCCAAACGTAATCGAACGTGAAATGAAAAATTCCGCTAATCAGATCAGTAAGCAGTCCGCCGGCGAAGAATGCGATCAAAAGCAACCACCAAGTGCCGTGCGGGCGGTTCTTTATGACGTACAACTCCCATATTTGTAGGATGATGCAAATACAGATCAAGAGTTTCGATTGGTTGGGCAGGGTAAGCGGACGTGGCACTTTTCCTTGATTCACGGTCTGGGAATAAGGAGTATGCGACAAACGCTAATAGAAGTCTACACAATTCTTGGCGGCTCCATCTGGGATTAAGAACCGCTTGCTAAAGCGCGCGGCTCGGAAACGCGCGTCGAGTTCACAGGCAGTTACCGCGACCGTTAGGGAGCGGAGGCTTGCCGGTTAGGTCAAGCCCTCAAAGAACGCATCCTTGCCGTCTTCGATTCTCGTCTGCCTGCCACCAAAGACGGCCTCGCCCACGGTTTGGCCCAACCGCCGGTAACTCTCGAATTGCATTTCGTCAAACCATTGGTCAGCCGTGGACTCGTGTGGAAACTGGGGCACAATCTTGTGATAGCCAAGAACATCGGCTGTCTCGTCTTTGCCGGTGAGCGAGGCCTTCAGGTAAATCAGCTTGCCGGCAGGAGCATCCTTATAAGCGATCTTACCGATCGCATAGTGTTTGCCTGAGAAACTTTCAAACTTGTTATCCGGCTTACGCTCAATGTCCGAAAGATTGATCGTGATCTCGACGCCGAAGTCGGTCCGGCACATGCGAATGGCATTGGTAATGCCGCCAAATGAGAGATCCTCATCCTGCTCCGCGTCGCAAACCACGATGTAGCGGCAGCGCCGCCGTACCAATTCGTAGAGGCCCATATTATCGAAATGGCCGCCGTCGGAGAGGTTCACAAATGCGCTGTCCGCATCGGTCGTTCCAAATAGCTCTGCCACCGTATAGGGAAGACCAAAGGTCGGGCCGCTCCAGTCTGCTTTCGATTGGGTGGGGTTACCCAACCACCAACCCAAACGCACATCGAAGACAGTCATCAAAAACGCGACCGCAGTCGATGTATGAAAGCCCTGATTCGGGTTGGCAGCCGCGCCGGAAATAGCCATGGCCGTACCCAACATGATCCCGCCGTCCTTAGTCTTAGCCACCGCGTGGCTCGGCCAATATCCCTTCCCCGGCAAGTCACTGCCGACGCGTAACATACGATTGACAGACGTAGCAGAATCATCCCGGCCGATGTCGTACCCGCAGTAAATGGGCGTGAACGTAAACGAAGCGCCTTTGCGCTCCTGCCACGCCAGGTTGTGTCCGCCACTCAGATTTAGCGTCGCATTGATTATCGGGAACGGGCCGCTGAACTCCGCGTGATCGAGTTTGTTGAGCCGGATGTCATCCTGTGGATCGAACTTAACGAACGGATCGGGGTGTCGCTCGGCGCGATCACGTGAAGCTCCCATGTAACAGCGCACCAGCCGGTTCTTATAAAAGTGATGCAGCGAGAACTCGTTGATGTCGACCCGCCACGACATCAGTAATGCGACCAGCAGGCTGAGAACCCACAAATCAACCAGGCCGTGGTACCACATGTCTGGCGCAGCGCTAAAAACCAGTTGGGAGCTCATTTCCTTCCAATAGCTCGACCAAACAGACGGTTGGGGTGCAGGCTTTTGCGGATTGACGGTGACGGCTACCTGGGAATTGGCTTGGTTGACTTGGACACTGGCCGAGTAAGGCTGGACCTGCGGTGGTGGCGGTGACCCCTGGTAAGTGTTAGCCAGCTCGTGTACGCCCAGAGCAATGGCTACCACGAAGCCGGCCATGAAAACGTAAGGGCCGAGCCGAATCAACCAATCGAGCCACCCGGGAGTCGGGGTTTTGGAACCGCTCGGAGTTGCGCCGTCGGTTTTCCCGCTTTTGCCTCCAAACAAACTGCCGATTGTGCTTGCGAGCCACGCGCCGGTAATCGTATACCGCGCCCAACCCCAGGCCGCCTTTAGCACACCGGGACCGAAAATCGCGGCTCCGAAAATCATGAGCCAACCCACAGCGTAAATCGCTACCCACGCGCCCAGGCGGCCCGTCCACTCGCGAACCTCGTCCGGGATGTCGCGGCCCAAAAGGCCAACGTTGAGGATAACCCCCAACGTGAGGATGCCGAGAACGGCTGGAGGCCCAACTGTCAAAAGGAGCCAAGGAGAGGATTCCGGCTGGGCATTGGACCGCGCCAGAAGACTTGCCAGCCCGAAAAACATCCCGGCCGTACCATAACCCGAGGCGATGGCGACGATGATCTGCACTAGCCAACCGAGCGCTGCGATGTTTGGGTTATCATGTTGCCGCCGGAAGCAATCCTGGAAGCGCGCTAACCACTGAAACACTGCGAACAGTACAGTCAAACCGAGGCCGGTTCCCAAACCGAGGCCGGTTCCGATGAAGTCTTGAAGCTTACCTCTGTGGATGAGCGCCGTTATGAATAGCGTCGCGATGACGCCGGGCCAGACGACAAGTCTCTGTACCCATCGATCATCTCGCCTGGAAGGCCGCAAACCGCGTCCGACATTCATCCCCAAAAACAGGGCTGAAACAAAGAGAAACAGGAATGTTCCCAGGTACAGACTCCAGTCGCCAAGAACTGAAGGCACACGAATCTCGCCCAGCAGACGCGCTGCTAACACAATCACGGCCACACAAGAAACCAGAACAGTTAGGTTCAAGATGGTATTGCGGGCCCAGATGGACGCCAGTGACCACGTATCGGCACTCAACGCGCTTACTCGAGGCGTGAGGTAATTGCTGAAAGCACGTAGATAGGCGATGGCCTTCTGGGGTAGCGCATCGCCTTTCACATGGTCGGGATTCAGTCCCTTCTCTACTTCCTCAATTCCTTTTGGCGACCGTTGAATCATGGCAGTCAGCCACGAACCGATGTAGCCGCCGCCGGAAACGGTCGATAGGTAGTCGATATAACGCAGGATCCTCAGTTTGGCCAGAGCTTCTAGGACGCCGAGGTTGAAGGTAGCGCTGCGGATCCCGCCTCCGGAAATAGCCAGGCCTACTAATCTCATGGCATCGGCGGTGCGCATGATGTGGCTCTGATCGATCGGCTCGTCCACACGCGTCCCCTGCCGCTTCTTCCGCCAGTACGAGATTCGAGTCAATTCGGCGGCAAACACCGTTTTGAAGCCCGCCCGCTCTTCCGGCGGAGGGCCGGGATAAATCGGCGATTCGGGAGGGTTCGTGCTGCTCTGAGAATTCATATGATTCCAAATTCGGCCTTATGCGGCCCGCGGCCAAGATACTTCCTGGACGCAAATAAGAAAGACAAGAAACACCGAGTCAGCTCTAAAAACAGCGAAACTGGATCATAAAGCCATTGAACAAGTCTTTCAAGAGAAAATAACCCTGGCGAGACTCTTAGGATTGATCTGATTTTGGCTCACCGCATCTTTCCATCTGGCCAGCTTTCTTACCAAGCTCGATGGCCTTTGCCCTCACGGGTTTCGACCGAAATCTCTTCAGCCTCTTGAGTTTCCAACGTTGGGAGGGCTGGGCTTGTTCAGGAAACTGACCAGACCATGGATTTCCGAGATGCAAAGCAGTCAGTCCACTAGGATCGTCAAATCATGATCAATAAGAGACCGGTGGGCCGGCCGAGGCGTCCCGTTGCAGCCGACGCGGTTCGAGAGCTTCGCAAGGCAGGATTGAGCTTCCGTCAGATCGCACGAAAACTGGGGTTCGGTTACGGAAGTATTCGCCGAGCCTATTATGGCGCCTATTCGAACGAAGAACATCCTTGCAGCCGCGTTGCCACGGCTGGTATTTCAAGTGAACAGTCCTTGCCTAATCGGTAGCTGTGACGTTTAGCCGTGGCATTGCTGCAGGCTATCCCTTTCTATATCCTTGATGGGATGCGTTGTCTTTGCTTTGCGGTTTTTCTGGCGGCGCCAATGGCTGCCCAATGGCTCCACCTGCCAACTCGCGGCGTGCCGCGCAAGGCGGATGGCTCGCCGGATCTCGCAGCTCCCGCGCCCAAGACCTCCGATGGCCACGTGGACTTTTCGGGCATGTGGATCGCACGGGACGTGATACCGTGCGATGCCGACGAACGGGGCGCCCAATGCGTGGAACTGCCTTTGACCCCACAGGTGGTCGATCTTGCGGTCGGTCTCAAAGATGGCTTGCCCTATCAGCCGTGGGCCGCAGAAGTGGTGAAGCGTCGCGAAAAAGAACTGGGCGTCAACGACCCTCACACGCACTGCATGCCCCCGAACTTCCCCCGCGCATGGTCGTTTCCGGAAAACCAGAAAATTCTTCAAATGCCGGGACTCTTGGTCGTGCTGCACGAGTTTAACGCCAGCTACCGGCAGATCTTCTTTGATGGGCGCGCGTTCCCGGAAGAGATGACTCCCACTTGGAGCGGTTATTCGGTGGGTCATTGGGAAGGCGACACCCTGGTTGTGGAATCCAAGGGATTCCGCGATGACGGGTGGTTGGACATCAAAGGCAATCCCCTCACCGACGCGGCAATCGTAACCGAGCGCATCCGTCGCCCAACCTACGGGAGCCTGGAAATCGGCATCACCGTCAACGATTCCTAAGCCTACACCAAGCCCTGGAGCGTCACGCTGCACGAAAGAATTGTGTTGGACACGGAGATGATGGACTTCATGTGCCTGGAAAACGAGAAGGACGTCGCCCACATGGTAAAGTAACTGCCCGCCAGTTGGTTCGCGGTCGCCGAGGCCTTCAGTTTGGCGGACTTCCGCAATGCCCGGCCTGTCAAACCGAGAATCCGCCGGGGTCACCATGGCACCGGCGGACCCGGTTGGTCGAGGCCCGCGCAATCCGCCAGCGAGCCGGACGCAACGGGACCCCTACGGGCGGGGATGGTGCCGGGCGAGCGGTACGGACTCCTCAGGCGCTTGGGTGAAGGCGGCAAGGGCACCGGCGCCGCACAAATGGATTGAGTGCTTGGCCTACTTCCCTTTTAGATGCGGAAGATCCTTGTTGTTCTCGTTGCAAACCAATTCCAGCAACTCCGTATCGGCCAGTAACTTCAATGGCTGCGTGAACGTCCAGGGCTTACGATACGCCATCGCGTCATCAATCGTGGAAACGACGTCCATGTGCCCAAAATCGCGCCGGGTGAAGCGCTCCGTCACACGCAGTGCGGTGCTGGAAGGATGGCCCACCTGGTCGAGCCACGCCTTGCCGTTAAAGCCCGAAGATTCGACCACAAGGGTGTTGCCGTCCCACCGGGCGACCGAGTATCCGAACCACTGCGGATTCGGATCCTTGGGCAATTTCCGGCCGTCCAGGAACAACTGCCGGAACTGATCGAACGCCTCGTACAGGATGACGATCACATCCGGCTCCTGAAAGATCTTGAACGGCAGCGGTGTGGTATCGATCTTGGGAACGCCCTGAGGCAGGCAATTCGCGTCCGGGTCAAGTCCGGAAAGCTCGCCCGTCTCACGTTCCTTGAAGACTTTTTCAGCCCACGGCTGCATCTCGACTTCGCCGGGCTTGAGATCCATGGTGACGTCGCGGAGCTTAGGAGGATCGGCGATCCAGATTCCGGTTAAGTCGGGTTTCCCGTCTGCGCGCCGGGGCGCTGGCGCACTCAGATTCGGCGCGCCATCTTTGGCGCGGGGCGCGGCCTTACTCTTCAGATCCTCCCATTGCGCCGATAACGGCACAAGAAAGGCCGCCAACAAGAATGTGATTTTCACAAGCATCGTTGTTTTCTCCTCGGAAACGCAATGCCGACGCGCTGCGCAGTCGTGTACCATGCTAGCCTATCCCCGGACGAAGACAAGGGCTTGCAGGAATCCGACCGGTTTGAACAGATTCATGTGGCGCCCGATTGCCAAACAACGGCCGTAGCCCTCCAGGTCGAAAAGAGTTTAAACCCAACGAGAACTAATCAAAGATAACGTTGATTTCCCCGAGGCGATGCAAGATGCTGAACCCATGGACGCTCTGCTCATCGGGCCGGCACTGGCACTCAGTTTTGCAGGAACTCTATTCGCGGGGAAAGCCTTGTTAACCGCATTTGTGTCGGTTCTGGAACGCAGCCGGCGCCCCGAATAATCCCTCCACCGAACGGCCGGCTCTCCTACGGATCTGTCCGCATCACCCCTACTCACTGCAGTCTGCCTTCCCGGTTCTGCTGCCGATTGATTGTTAGAATCTGAAGCTATGAGAAGCGGATTCCGCGCGTTTGCGCAAGCGTTGTGGAACGACCCTACGCAAATCATCGCGCCGTTAATCGTTTTTGCCGTCGCCTTCGCGCTGGGTTACGTTGTCCGCGAGGTGTTCCTACGCATTCTGCGCGCCTGGCATGCGAGGACTGCCAGCCGCCCGCGGGTCATTTTGAGCGAAGCGGTGCGGGTGCCCACGCTGATCTGGCTTCTCATTTTCGCGGTCCACCTAGCAATTCAGTTTTCGGATCTCCCTCCTAAATTCACGTCTTGGACTCCCCAGTTCCTGCTCGTGCTCTTCATCCTCTCGCTGACACTGATGTGCGTGCGCATCGCCGGAGATTTGGTGCGCTTCTATGGCGATCAGATCCCCGGAGCCCTGCCCGTCAGCACTCTGACGCAGACGTTGGCGCAACTGGGTGTGGTGATCCTGGGGTTTCTGATCATTCTGAACCAACTGCACGTGTCGATCGCTCCGATTCTAACGGCCTTGGGAGTGGGCGGTTTGGCCGTGGCGCTGGCCCTGCAAGACACGCTTTCTAATCTCTTCGCCGGTTTTTACGTCGCCGTGGCCGGGCAGGTGCGGCTGGGCGATTACATCAAACTGGACACGGGCGAAGAAGGCTACGTTACCGACATCAGCTGGCGCACGACCACCATCCGCACGCTCGGTTCGAACATGATCATCGTTCCGAACTCCAAACTGGCGAAGGCGGTGGTAACGAACTACCATCTGCCGGAGAAACGCATCTCCTCGCAGGTGCAGGTGAATGTGAGCTACGATTCGGATGCCGACAAGGTCGAGCGGGTATTGCTCGAGCTGGTTACTCGGGCATCGACCGAAATTCCCGGCATGCTGGCTGAGCCGGCGCCCTCGGTGGCATTCGATCCGGGTTTCGGCGAATCTTCCCTCGGGTTTAGTCTCAATTACAACGTAGCCGAGTTCAGTAATCAGTTCGGTGTGCGAAACGAACTACGCAGACGTGTCTTGCGCCGCTTCCGCGAGGAGCACATCGCCATGCCGCTCACCACGCGCCGGGTATTGCTGCGGGAAGATGCGAGTCATGATTGACCGTCAGAAGGTGGCCGCGCTGATCCGCTGCTTTTCGGACCTTGCGGATGGGCAGACGCTCAAGAGCTGCGAGCTGGCCGCGATGTTGCTGGAATGCTCTCCGGAGCCGTTCTCGCGGCGTCAATATACGCCCGGGCATATCACCTGTACGGGTCTGGTGCTTGCTCCAGACGGCCTGCGCATGCTGCTCGTTCACCATGCCCGCCTGGGCCGCTGGCTGGCTCCGGGCGGCCACATCGAACCGGAAGACGCGGAAATCTGGGACGGTGCTCGGCGAGAAGTCATCGAAGAAACCGGCGTGGAATTGGCTTCGGATGGAATTCCTAGGTTCGCCGGCGCCGACGTCCACGGCATCCCGGCCGAAGGATCGGAACCGTACCACCTGCACCACGACCTGCTCTTTGCGTTTCACGCGGTTTCGGATCGATTTCGCCTTTCCCACGAGTCGCTCGACATCGCCTGGTGCGCACCCGCGGATTTCGAACGTTACCAAGTGCCCGCCAATCTGCTCCGGGCATATGCCCGCGTGCGAGAATTGTCTTCGACCAGATGAAGACTTTCACGATCGCGGTAATCGCGGGCGACGGCGTGGGCACCGAGGTTATCCCGCAGGGAAAACGCGTTTTAGAAACGGTCGCCAAAAAACACAACGTCACCTTTGCGTTTGAGGATTTCGATTGGGGCTCCGAGCACTATTTTCGCTGGGGCCGCATGATGCCGGCCGGCGCCATCGATTTGTTGCAGCCGTGTGACGCAATTTTACTCGGCGCCGTCGGGCATCCACAGGTACCCGACCACATCACGCTCAATGGCCTGTTACTCCCGATCCGCCGCGTCTTCGATCAATACGCCAACGTCCGGCCGGCCTATCTCTATCCCGGCGTGAATTCACCGCTGGCCGGCTTTAAAGGCGGAGAGATCGATTTCGTGGTGGTGCGCGAGAATACCGAGGGCGAATACGCGCAAGTGGGCGGCTTCCTGTATCACCAGCAGCCCGATGAAGTTGCTGTTCAGACGGGCGTGTTCACGCGCCGTGGCATTGAGCGTGTCGTCCGGTTTGCCTTTCAATTGGCCGTGAAACGCAATCGGAAGAAGCGCGTTACCTCGGTGACGAAATCGAACGCGCAGAGCTTCAGCATGGTTCTGTGGGACCGCACCTTTCAAGAGGTGGCATCCCAATACCCGGATGTCGAGACCGAGTCGCTGCTGGTGGACGCGGCCGCCATGAATTTCATCCGCCGCCCGCAGAGCTTTGACGTGGTGGTGGCTTCCAATCTTTTCGGCGATATCCTCAGCGACCTTTCCGCTGCCATTATTGGAAGCATGGGACTCGCCGCCAGTGCCAATCTCGATCCCGAGCGGCGCTACCCCTCCATGTTTGAGCCGGTACACGGATCGGCGCCCGATATCGCCGGCCAGGGGATCGTGAATCCGCTGGCGACCATTCTGAGCGCAGCTATGATGCTGGAACACCTGGAAATGACGGCGGCGGCACAGGAAGTGGAAAGCGCCGTGGCCGCGGTGCTGGCGGAGGGAAAGGTGCGCCCGCCGGATCTCGGCGGCAAGAACAGCACGGAAGAGGTAACTAGCGCCGTGCTGGAGAAACTCGCTTAGTGGAACGAACCGGGCGCCATGCGTTCCTGGTCGGATCGGGCATCCTGCTCAGCCGCCTCGCCGGGCTAATCCGGCAGAGCGTTTTCAACGCGTACTTCGGGTTGGGGGATGTCGCGGACGCTTTCAACCAGGCACTACGGATTCCGAACTTCCTGCAGAACCTGTTCGGTGAAGGCGTGCTCTCCGCGTCGTTCATTCCGGTATATGCGCGTCTGCTGGCGGAACAGGACGAAGAGGAAAGCGGCCGCGTCGCCGGCGCCATCGCTGCCATACTCGCGCTCACCACTTCTTTGCTGGTTCTGGTGGGAGTGCTGGCGGCGCCCTATTTGATCTTTGCCATCGCGCCGGGTTTCCATGGCGCCAAGCGCGAACTCACGATTCGCCTGGTGCGCATCCTGTTTCCCGGTGTGGGCCTGCTGGTGCTCTCCGCCTGGTGCCTGGGAATCCTGAACAGCCACCGGCGTTTTTTTCTCTCCTACACGGCCCCGGTGCTTTGGAATGTCGCGATGATCGCAACACTCCTGACGTTCGGCGGACGTCCGCAGGAGTCTCTAGCGCTGATCCTGGCGTGGGGGTCTGTCGTGGGTAGCGCGCTGCAGTTCGGCGTGCAACTGCCGTCCGTCCTGAGCCTGGTTGCGCGCCTGCGGTTGCGCCTGGACACGGGCGCTGCGCGGGTACGGGAAGTTATCCGCAACTTCGGCCCGGTATTCATCAGCCGCGGCGTGGTGCAGATCAGCGCGTATGTGGATTCGCTGCTGGCGAGTCTGCTGGGTCAGGGCGCCGTGGCGGGATTGACCAACGCACAAACGCTGTACCTGTTGCCAGTGAGTCTGTTCGGGGTGTCGATCTCCGCTGCCGAACTGCCGGCCATGTCCAGCACGTTAGGTGACGAAGAGCAGATCGCCCGCCACTTGCGCGAGCGGCTGAATGCAGGTTTGCAGCGAATCGCTTTCTTCATCGTGCCCTCGGCCGCGGCATTTCTCGCCTTGGGGGATGTGGTCACCTCCACTTTGTTCGAGCGAGGTCGGTTCACCCACGCCGATTCCATCTATGTGTGGGTTATCCTGGCGGGCTCTGCGGTGGGCCTCCTGGCGTCCACCTTGGGCCGGCTTTACTCTTCCACGTATTACGCATTGCGAGACACACGCACCCCTTTGCGCTTCGCCGTAATTCGGGTGATCCTCACCAGCGGGCTCGGGTACCTCGCCGCGATTCCGCTCCCGGAATGGCTCGGAATCGACCGGCGATGGGGGGTGGCTGGTCTTACGGCCTCGGCGGGCATTGCCGGATGGCTGGAGTTCACACTGCTGCGGCATACGTTGAACAAGCGAATCGGACGGACGGGCCTCGCGGCGTCACTGGTCGCGAAGTTGTGGACCTCCGCCGCGGTCGCAGCCGCCGCAGCGTGGGCCGTCAAACTGGCGATCGGCCCGCATAATCCCATCGTCGCAGGCGTTGCCATCCTGGTTCCGTACGGGTTGGTGTACTTCGGCGTCGCATATCTGCTGCGAGTGGAAGAATGCGCGCAGTTGTTCCGGAGAGTTCTGCGCTTTATCCCTTCAGGTCCCTAAACGCCTCCTCGATTTCTTTCCTGGCAGCGGGAGTAGGCACGCTCAAAGGCAACCGCGGCGGCCCTCCGTAATAGCCATTCAGGTCCATCGCGTGTTTCAGGCCGGGGATGCCGTACTTCGAGCCGATCAGCGTGGCCGGGCGGCTGATGCGATTCTGCCAGTCGCGCGCGGCCTCTTCTTCGCGGGTGCGAAATGCCTCCCAGATCGCGATGGCGGAGTACGGCGCGGCATTGGCATATGCCAGGATTCCGCCCGACGCCCCCATCATCAGGGCGGGCAACAAGACATGTGCAGACCCCACCAGTACCTGAAACCCCGGCCGGGCGTCGCGAACGATGTGCATCACGCGTTCGACGTTTCCGGAGCTGTCTTTGATCCCGATGATGTTCGGATGCTCGGAGAGCGCGGCAACCGCATCGCCCGAAAGATCCACGCCGGTCAGTTGGGGAAAGCTATAGAGCAGAATGGGAATCTTGGCCTGATCGGCGACCGCGCGAAAGAACAGCATCTGCGTTTCCATGCGCGTCATCTGGTTCTTGAAGTAGTGCGGCGTGCGAACCAGGGCCGCATGGCAACCCAATTCAGCGGCGCGGTTGGTGAGACACACGGTCTCGCGCACGCTTTCCATGCCAGTGCCGAAAATCAGCAGCTTCTCCGGAGCGGCATATTTAGCTACCTGTTCCCAGAGGGTGAATTTTTCTTCGGAGGAAAGGAAAACGTCTTCGCCCGTGGAGCCGGAAACCAGGTAACCGGTCAGCGTGGTGCGATTCCATTTCTCGACGTTGTGCTGGATTTTGGTGATATAGAGGTTGCCTGCGTGATCGAAGGGAGTGGCCATGGCCGGGAAGATACCGTGAAGTTTCATCGTTGAAACTACACGATACCAAGTCCGCGGCGCGGCCGGTCAACGTTGCTGGATGCCGACCAGTTCCACCAATTGATCTAAGTGTTTCCGTGTGGCAGTTACTTGATCGCCCATCGCGGACGCCACCTCGGCAGTTCGCTGAGCGTTGGCAGCGTTATTCTGCGTCACCTTTTCGATCCGCGCGATCGCCTGGCTGATGTGGTTGACTCCGCGCGCCTGCTCCTGGCTGCTGGCGGCGATTTGGCTGACCATCTCGCTGCCGCTGGCGATCTTAGACGAAACCTGTTGAAACGAGTTATGGGCTTGGGCAACCAAACCGACTCCGCGGCTGACATCGCCGATGGTCTTCTCGATGATGTCGGCGCTATTGCGAGCAGCCTCGGCGGCCCGTAGCGCAAGTGCGCGCACTTCATCGGCCACAACGCTGAACCCTGCGCCTGCCTCGCCGGCACGCGCTGCTTCCACGGCCGCATTCAAGGCCAGAATGTTGGTGTGAAATGCGATCTCATCGATGCTTTTCAAGACGCCGGCCACCTGGTTGCTGGACTTGGAGACCAGGTCCATCGAAGTGGTCAGGTCATTCATCGCTTGAGCCGCTTGTGTCACGGTGTCGCGAGCTGCCTGCATCAGGCTATCCGCCTCGCCGGCTCGTCCCGCATTTTGCTGAGCAGTCGCGGAGATTTCCTCGAGTGACGCCGAGGTCTCTTCGATACAAGCGGCCTGCTCCTGGGCGTCGTGCTGCACCGCGCGCCCGCACTCCGACATATCGGTGGAAGCTTCGGCCGCTCCGTTAGCCGCCTTCTGCACACCGTCAATCACACGCACTACCGGACCTGTGATGGACCGGCGAATCGTCAGATTAACGACCACCGCAGACACGATGAGGGTACCGGCAAACAAAAGCAGGGCCAGCCACCGCTGTTTGGCTGAGCTTTCTCCCACTGCTGTTAACTGACTCTGCAGATCTTGAGAAAACGCTCGTTTGTCTTTGGCCAGGGATGCTTTGAGTTCGTCCGTTCGGGATGCGATGCCGCGCATCTGCTCCTGAGTTTGTGCATTCATGGAGGCTGGATTCGTCAGCACCCCCTCGTACAGGGAACGCGCATCGGCCACCAAACGCTCGGTGTCGGAGCCCAGCCGTCCGGCCTCGGTAGCGTGCTCGCTCGCGAGACCGGGTATGGCAGCGATCGATTTCAGAGTCTCCATCGTTTTCTGCCCGTCTTCTGCGGCGCGATCCAAACCGCCTTTGTCCTGGGTGATCACGGCATCGCCAAAATCCTTGACCATCCGCTCAAACGTGGTCTCCGCGTCTTGGCTCCGCTGGGCCGCGGGAAACAACGCCGCCACCGTCTGGCGAAGCGTTGTTTCTGTCCGGCGGCCCTGAAATTGGCCGAGCATCGTCGAGAGGACATAACCGAGAACGAAAACTCCGACGCTCAGCCAGATTTTGGCCGTAATGTTTAACCGTTTCATGTTGGCTCTCTTATTTCACTTCCAGGGCTTTCACGCCTTCGGTGCTGGCTCCGGCGCTCACATAACCGATTGCGCCTTTGGTCTTGGCGACGTATCCGACCACTTCCGCGTCGGAGGCCAGCGCCTTCGGCATCGAGCCCTTACCCGTGAAAACCAAGCTGCGGTAATAGGTTTCTAGCGCAGCATCCGTCTTTCCCAGGTATTGCTTCACGAATGCTTCGTGAGCCGCTCCCGACTTCAACAGTACGGGTTCGACATGGCTGCCATCCGACAACGAGGTCTTCGTCGCCAGAAAGACGCCTTTTAGCTCCTCGGCGGATACGGAAGAGGTCCCAATGCTGGAATTGGCAATCACCTTGATCTCGGCGGCACGGACACTGGTCGCAGCGAATCCGCACAGCGCCGCAGTGATGAAGAAGTGCTTTAGGTTTTTCATAAGATTCCTCCCTGTTCCCTCGCCGCCCTAGAAGTTGAAGCCCGTCCGGACGATCAGCAGGTTCGTCTTGGGTTTGAGACCCTGCGCGTTATCTTGCGTATAGAATCCGTCCGGATACATCCCGGGGCTCCCATAACCATCCATGAAGTGTCCTTCGATCTTCACGTTCCAATGGCTATTCACATCCACGCGCGCGGTAATGACCTTGTCGTACAGGTGACGGTCGGGCGAACTCTGGCTGGGTGCTTCCACCAGACCTGCCATCGAATCGAACCACGAGTTGACCCACCGCGAGTAGTACGAACCGAACTCCAGGTGCCGGTTGACGCGGTAAGCGGCCGAAGCGTACCAGCCGCGGACATCGGTGGTGACCTCCCAGGTGTTATTGAAGATCACCTGATCCCGCCAATACCGGCGGTATTCGCTGGCCAACCGCAGATTGCCGATAGTGTATTGGCCGTAAAATTGGTTGGTCCAATCGCGGTTGGAGTGTTCTTCGTATGCCATCGTCATCGGCGGTTGTCCCGGAAATGCCAAGGTCCACGTGCCCCGGCCGGTGATATCTTCACCCTCGTGCGACGCACCAACCAGGAGCCCCTTCAGCGGCGTGTTCCAGCGCAAGTCCTCGCCGACCTGGAGTCCGCCGTAGCTGGTCAAATTACCGCCATTCGCTGTCAGCAGGTACGGGTAGCCACCGTAGGCGCTGTCCTCCCGCATCCCAGCGAACGCGGTGTAAGCCAGGCTTCCGAAGTTCTTGAGCGGAATCTGACCGTAGATATCTCCACCGCGGTGACGAATGTTTGCATCACGCAGGTCCGTGGGATACACAGACTGTGGCAGGAGGGCAAAAGTATGGAGAAAGTCCATGTCTTGGGTATCGTTTTCCAGCCCGAAGACCGTTTTTACCACTCCGCCTCGAATGCCAAACCAATCCTTAAACTTGTAATCGGCCACCGCCCAGTCCAACTGCGGATGCCACTTGCCCAGAACCCCAACGTTCCGGTCATACACCTGCGCCCCGATGCGAAATTTGTCCGTGAGCCGGATGGAGGCATTCACCCCGCCATCCGTCATGGCAAAGCTTCCCTGGCTGGTATCCATCGTCAGGTAGTTGTTGTCGTTTGAGTAAGCAAAGCCCTGCGAAGCAAAGCTATGGATCTGAACGTCGTGGCCGGCGATCGTGAAATCAAACTGCGCTTGGAGAGCGCCGGGCAACGCCGCAAACATCAGCAGGCCAATCCGCGTGGTCATTTTCTTCATGAAGTTCCTCCCTTGTTTGCAGCCGGTTCGAAGTTGAGTGGCTGCTACGGGTTATATCGGACGAAATCCAGGAAGCTTTAGGTTGAAATGGAGGGCGGAAACTACGCCAACCGCAAAGTGCTCACCGGCGTTCCACAAATCGGGCAGCGCTTAGCGTTACGCACCCACCGCCCAGAAGCCCTCGCCGCCCGAACGCGCACGGTAGAATCAAAAGCGACTCCCTTGCGCATCCGTTGGCAACAGCTTCAGAGCGCCTTACTCCGACGCATCCGCTACCGCGTCACCACGGGCGGAATCTTGTTCACCTTGGCGGTCGTGATGGTGGGCTTCGGCGCGGCCGTTTCCGCCAACAACCTTCTGTTTCTCATCCTGGCAACCATGTTGGCTACGTTGCTCGTATCCGGCCTGGTGAGCCGGCTCTGCCTGGCCGCCCTCGAATTGGATTTTCAGGTGCCCGAGCACGTCTCGGCCGGACGCACCGTCCCCGGAAGGCTGTTCGTCCACAACCAAAAGTGGCTGCTCCCTTCCTTTTCGATTCGCATCGAGGGCATTCAACACCCCGCCAGCCCCGTGCTCACGTCGGCCGTATATTTCCCGCTGGTGACCGGCGGCGCCACTCTCGAAGCCACGGTGGAAGTCCGTTTCCCCAAGCGCGGAACCTACCGCGAGAACAGCTTCGCGCTGTCCACGTCGTTTCCGTTTGGTTTTCTCGAGAAGTCGGCCCGCGTCACGCTCCGCCGCGAAACAGTCGTGTATCCGTCGCTCGACCCGCGGCCCGGTTTCGAAGATTTGCTCCTGGGCGTGGCCGGCGAAATCGAAACCCATTACCGCGGTCTGGGGAAGGATTTCTACCGCATCCGGCCTTACGAGGCATTCGAGAGTGCCCACCATGTGGATTGGAAAGCCACGGCCCACGTCGGCAGTTTACAAATTCGGGAATTTGCGCGCGAGCAGGAACGCACCGTCGAGATGTTTCTCGACCGCGACATTCCACCCGATTTCGACGCCTGGTTTGAAGAAGCTATCGATTGCTGCGCGTTTCTGGCATGGCGGCTGTCCAGCCGCGACACCGCCATCCACTTCCGGTCCCAGGGCTTTGATTTCCGCCAACCACGCGATGGAGACATATATACTATCTTGAAGTACCTTGCTTTGGTCTACCCCCAGCGGGGAGATGTGCCGGAGGCGCCACTTGAAGAGGCTAGTTACAAGATTGTGTTCACGCCCTGGGCCAGCCGGTTTCGGGAAGCAGGATGGGTGGGTGCGCTGGTGCTTGGACCCGATGAGCTTCGCGCTCCTCGGCGCCCTGCTGTTTAGTCCCGCCATCGGATCGGCGCAGGTGACCGCTTCGATCTCTGGAATCGTGCAAGACCCCGCCGGGATGCCGGTCGGCGGCGCGGCCGTCACGGTGAAGAGTCTCGAAACGGGCGCGACCCGCGTCGTGACCACCGACGAAGAAGGCAAGTTCCGCGCTTTATCGTTGCCGGTGGGCCAGCAGGAAGTCCGGGCCGAAAAGACCGGCTTCAAAGCCGCGGTGCGAACCGGCATCGACCTCGTCGTCGGACAAGAAGCCGTGGTCACCTTGCGCCTCGAAGTCGGCGAGGTGGTGCAGCAGGTGACCGTGGTGGCGGAGGCTCCGATGGTCAATACCACTACTGCCTCGGTGGCTGGCCTGGTGGGCGAGCAACAGGTCAAAGACCTTCCGCTCAATGGCCGCAGCTTCGATAACCTCATCACTCTCAATCCAGGCACGATCAACTATACGTCGATGAAGAGCGCCAATACCACCACCAGCAACGGCAACAATTTCTCGGTGAATGGACGAAGGCCGGCCGACAATCTGTTCCTGTGGAACGGCATCGAGTATACGGGGGCGAGCCAGCTTGCCGATACACCCGGCGGCGTGAGTGGGGATCTGCTCGGAATCGACGCGATCCGCGAGTTCAACGTGCTCACCGACACCTACGGGGCCGAGTACGGAAAGCGTTCCGGAGCCCAGGTCATTGTCATCACCCAATCCGGCACCAACGCCCTGCACGGAACGCTTTTCGAATTTCTCCGCAACAGCGCTCTGGATAACCCGGGTATTTTCGACCAAGGCACGGTTCCCCCATTCCGCCGAAACCAATTCGGCGCCTCGCTCGGAGGGCCGCTCAAAAAGGACAAACTGTTCTTGTTCGGAAATTACGAAGGGTACCGGCAATCGCTGGCGGTGAGCAGCGTCAGCGTGGTTCCCGACGATCAGGCGCGCTTGGGCCTCCTGCCCAATGCGTCTGGCATGTATGTACCGGTGGCCAAGCTGAATTCGGCCATGCTTCCGTTTACGGCGTTGTGGCCGAAGCCCAACGGTCCGGAACTGCTGGTGAACAGTCTCCCATCCGGCAGCGCCCTGGCGTATTACAACCCGCTGAATCACATCCAGGAAGACTTCGGTACGTTGCGAGCCGATGCCAACTTGCGCGCGCAAGACCGGCTTTCGGTGTCGTATATGAACGACACCGGCAATAGCATCATTCCGCTCGCGGACCCCTTGTTCGCCTCGGGGCTCCGGCTGGGCGCTCAGGTGGCGAGCGTGGAAGAAACGCATGTCGTCTCGCCGTCGATCCTGAACACATTCCGCGCGGGTTTTTCGCGCGGGGCATTCAACTATGACGCCGCCAGTTACGCTCCATTTCCGGCCGGCCTGGCGTTTGTCCAGGGCGGACAGCCCGGCGCCATCACCATCAACAGCGGCATCACCGCAGCGGGCGGCAACGTGAACGCAGGCGTTTGGGACCGGCGCAACCTGTTCACCTACACCGACAACGTCCAGATCGTGAAAGGCATCCACCAGATCAGCGCTGGCGTTTGGTTTCAGCGCGTCCAGGAAAATGAAGACACCGCCTCCCGCCGCTTGGGGATGGCCACCTTCAGCACCCTGACGACCTTCCTGCAGGGGACGCTGGTCAATTTCCAGGTCGTGCCCGACCACAATGCGCTCGGTTGGCGCAGTCTGTTTGGGGCTTGGTACATTGAGGACGCCATTAAGCTTCGCCCCAACCTAACCTTTCAGGCCGGTTTGCGGCAGGAATTCACCACCGGCTGGAATGAAGACTCCGGACGAGCCTCCAATTACATCACCGGCCCCAACGGCGTGCTGCTAACCACACCTCTGCTGGGCAGTTCGGTGTACACCGCCAACAATGCGACCCACTTGTTTAGTCCGCGGGTCGGGCTGGCGTGGGACCCTTGGGGTAACCAAAAGACCGCGGTTCGCGCCGGTTTTGGGACCTATTATTCTCTAATCGATGTATTAACCTTCCTGATCAACTCCCTACCTCCTTATAACGGGTCGGCCGCCTTCACGGGCTCCTTGCCTTCGCTGTTGCCCATCACTCCCAACGTGCCGGTCCCTCCCTCCTGCGGTCCCGGTGTGACGGCTTCCAACTGCACGACTTTCGCGCCGCAAGGCGTGCAGCAAAACGCCAAGACTCCGACGGTTGAAGAGTGGAATCTCTCGGTCGAACAGCAACTCAGCCGCAATACGGCTCTGCGGGTCGCCTACGTCGGCTCCCACGGATATCACGGGATGTTGAGCGTCGATCCCAATACCATCCCGGCCCAGATCTGTCCCAATCCTA
This sequence comes from Bryobacteraceae bacterium, assembly GCA_035516375.1. Taxonomy (GTDB): domain Bacteria; phylum Acidobacteriota; class Terriglobia; order Bryobacterales; family Bryobacteraceae; genus PSRJ01. The sequence continues at coordinate 27,133 of DATJAK010000153.1, read as the reverse complement.
GCGGCTGCCTGGCCGGTGGCACGGCGTACACTTTGGCAAACTGCCCGACGCCGGCAGCCTGCACGGTGCCGCAAGGCGTGCGCTACATTCCGGGCGGTCCCGCGTTCGCGACATCGAACGTAAACCTGCGGCCCAATCCTTACCTCTCCGCCGGATTCTTCTGGTTCACGGAAGCAAACAGCAGTTACAACGCGCTCCAGGTCGACCTCACCCGCCGCCTGGCAAAGGGATTGCAGTTCCGTGGCAATTTCACCTGGTCGAAGAATCTCGATATGAATTCCGCGCCGACTATCGCCCAGGCCCAGAATCAACCCCAGATGATTCTGAATCGCAACGATCTGCCGCTCGATTGGGGGCCGTCCGCCCTCAATATCACCAGCCAATCGAGCATATCCGTTACTTACGATCTGCCGTTTGGCAAGGGCGTCCAGGGTCTCGCCGGTAAACTCGTGAGTGGCTGGCAGGCAAATGGGATCACCACGTTGATGACGGGCTTCCCCTTCACGCCGCTGATCGGCGCGAACCGCTCCGGCGATGGCAACACGCGAAACCCCGACCGGCCTTACCGGAATCCCTCCTTTACCGGCCCGATCATTCTTGGGACCCAAACCCAATGGTTCAACCCCAATGCGTTCCTCCTGCCTGCGCCAGGCACCTTCGGGGATCTGGGACGGGGCGTATACAGGGGACCGGGGCTGGCCGAAGTGGACATGTCCATTTTCAAAAACACCACGCTGACGGAGCGCATCCACGCACAGTTCCGCGCCGAGTTTTTCAATCTGCTCAACCGAACCAACCTGGGAACACCGAACTCCACCGTTTTCTCCGGGACGTCCGCTAACCCTTCCGCCGGGCTGATCACCACTCTCGCCACCACGCCACGCCAGATTCAGTTTGGAATGAAATTGATTTTCTGATGCGGCGGCAGGTTCACCGCGGGCCGCATGGAGCACCCAAGCCGGCCGGCAGCACGCAGCGCTGTCCAGCCTCAATAGCCGCGCGCAACGCCAAACGCGCCCGTTTTGCGCTGGCAAGGCCATCTACCAGAGCCGATGTATCCAGCAGAATCAGAAAGTTACTTCTCGGCGATGGTCTTGCGCCCACCCGCGCGGCGCTCCTGGCGAATCGCGTGAAGTTCCTTCGCGACTTGGCGCGCTGGGCGGGACGGGCCGGCTGATTCAGGTGTTTTCCGGCCTGGGGCGGCCGGTACCCGCATCACTGGAATCAGGAAAACTCCGGCCGGTTAAAGAAGCTTCGCTACGGGACGATATGCATGACAGGAGAGATCCAATGGGCTCAATTGCTAACGTCCCAAGTGGGATCGCGTGTGTCAGCCAGCTTGTCGACAGCATCACCAGCAGTCCGTCGTCTCAAAGCCTGGGAAAAATCCTGCAGTCTGCCAGCCCCAGCGATGCGGTAGAAATCAGCCAGAACGCTCTGAAATTACAGGAGGCAACCGGTATCTTTGGGCTTCCGGCGGCTGCCGGTGCCGCGGCTCCAACCCTGCCCACTGTGCCCCTGCCCGGCGGAGCTACGGGCGCTACTCTTCCCACGGGCGTTTCCGCCTCCGACGTCAGCAATGCCACGCCAGAGCAGCAGGCCACCATCGCCGAACAGGCGCAAGCGCTTCAGCAGGTGCAGAACATGTTTTATCCACCCCTGAGCGCACCGACTAACACGAACGTGCTGGCCTAATCGCGCGCGCCGCTTGCCTACTTGGAACAGGTATCCGCCGCGCGCTCTACTCGTCCCGCCGGCCGCAGCCATTTCCGCGGCAGTCTCGATAGATACGTCAGCCGTTCCACCACCGGCATCCATCGGCGCACCGTGCGGCCATTCAGGAGCAGGCTGCCCGTCACCAGCACAGGGTTCGGGATGGTCGTGCAGCAGCGCGCGCACATGTCGATTTCGCCTGCCCGGCCACTGGCATGCAACACTCGCAATTGCTGCATCGCGCCGGAATTCCAAATCTGTTCGAGCGATTGGGTATCCAGGTTGCCGACCGGACCGCCGTCCAGCATGTAGCTCTGGCAGCAGGCGTAGACGTCGCCATTCTGCTTCACGTACATGGGCCCGCGCCACAGATAGTGACAGGGGTGCTTCCACTCCTCAGCCGCATGCCCGGCATCGGGCCGCATGAGGTTGGTCTCGTCCTCTTTCACTCGTAGCAGGTCGACTCCGGGAACGGCTTTCCAGAACTGGAGGAACTCATCCACCTCTCCCCGATTGCGCTCCATCCGGACCATCTGCACGACTACTTGCAGCTTCGATCGCCGCTCGTGTTTCATCCGCGCGAAGCGCACGAAATTGTCGCGCACTTTCTCGAACTTCGCGCCTTTCCGGAAGAACTCGAAGGTCTCTTTGCGCGCGCCGTCGAAGCTGAGCGTAATCTGTTCCAGGTGCGAATCCAAGACCCGCGCCGCATTCTTTTCGTCGAGAAAGGTACCATTGGTCGAGAGCAACGTCGAAATGCTATGGCGATGGCAGAATTCGATCCGCTCCATGATCTTGGGATCCATGAAGGGCTCGCCCAGCCCGATCAGCATCATATGCTCGGCGGTACGGCCGGCCTCGCGCACCAGGCGCTCAAAAACCGCATCGGGCATATCGGCCTTGGGCTGCTTGTGAGTCTCCCGCGGGCACATCGGGCAATAGAGATTGCACTTGGCGGTGGTCTCGACGATGTATTCCACCGGGAGCGCGGCCAGGCGCGGCCGGCGCGCGAGGTAACCCCACAGCAGTTTTGCGCGGTTCCAGGCCCTCATGCTTACACTTATTGTAACCGCGGCTTATGAACATCACGATTTCCGGAGCACCCGGCTTCATCGGGCGCAGGCTGCTCAAGGTGCTGGGAGCGGGCGGCCACCGTTTGCACATACTGAGCCGGCACGCGGGCACGAACATGCCGCCCGGAGTTCGCTTGTCGGTCTGGGATCCGATGAAGGGCCGGCCGCCGGCCGAGAGTCTCGAAAACGCCGACGCCGTGGTGCACCTGGCCGGCGAACCGGTGGCACAGCGCTGGACGGCAGAGGCCAAACGGCGCATCCGCGACAGCCGCGTCTTGGGAACGGGCCATTTGATCGAAGCGTTGACAGCCTTGCCGCGCCGGCCTGGCGTGCTCGTTTCCGCCTCTGCCGTCGGCTACTACGGTTCGCGCGGAGAGGAGGTTCTGGATGAATCCGCACCGCCCGGCACCGGCTTCCTGGCGGAAGTCTGCGCGGCGTGGGAGCAAGAGGCGCAGGCCGCCGCGGCGCTCGGGATGCGTGTGGTCCTCATCCGCATCGGCGTCGTGCTCGATCCCAAAGGCGGCGCGCTCGCCCGCATGCTGCTTCCCTACCGGCTGGGTATCGGCGGCAAGCTGGCATCGGGGCGGCAATGGATGTCGTGGATCCACCTGGCCGACCAGGCCGACATGTTCCGGTTCGCCTTGGAAAATCCCGTCTCGGGAGTGTGGAATGGCGTGGCTCCGGCTGCCGTGATCAACCGCGAATTCACACGCGAGCTCGCACAAGCGCTCCGGCGCCCCGCGTTCTTCCCGGTTCCCAAGCTGGCCTTGCAGGCGCTATTCGGTGAGATGTCGGTCGTGCTGCTCGAAAGCCAGCACGTGGTTCCGCGCGCCGCCCAGGCCGCCGGTTTTCGCTTCCGCTTCCCCCAGTTGGGGCCAGCGCTAGCGGACTTGTTGCGATAAAACGTGACAGACGACAAAAAGCGATCGTCTGTCCCACATCTACGGCGTCTTATCGAGCTGTTGTTTCGCCCACGCCCGCCGCGGGTTCAGTTCGAGCGACTTGTGGAAGGCCTGCCGCGCTTCGACATCCTTGTTCTGCTTGCGCAGCCCGAGCCCCAGCCACATCCACGCCTCAGCGTTCTTGGGATCGAGCGCAATCGCCTTGCGGAAATCCGCGATGGCCAGCTCCGCCCCGCCGCCCAGCGCCGCAGGCAGGTAGTAGTTGCCCACGCCGCGCGACATGTACGCCATCGACGATTTCGAGTCCTTGGCGATGGCCTTGTCGATGTTGTCCTTCGCGCGCTTGCCGTAGCTCAGCCCCGTGAGCACGTTGGCGGGCACCACTTGCCCGCACAGCGTTCCCAGCAAGCGGTAATACTCAGCCGTTTCCGGTTTCAATTTGACGGCTTGTTCCGCTGCCTGGACGCCGCGAACGGCCGCATCCTCCGCCAGCTTCTTGTCCTTCAACTCGAGCGCCACCTCGGAAAGATACGACGATGCCAGCGCCAGGCGGTATTGCGCTTCGGCATCCTGAGGAGCCTTCGCAGCCGCGGCGGCCGATTCGCCCACGATCCTTTCGAGCACCGCGCGATCCTGTGTGTCGCGCGCCAGCTCCAGCGGCGAAGGAGACGGAGCGGCCAGAAATGCCGCTAACAGAAATGTCCACATAAAGAAGTTAGAGCGCGGCGACCTTGCGCTGCACGAGCAGGAAGTAGAGCGCCAGCAAAACCAGCAGCACGCCGTAAAAAGCCATGACAATCGGCGCCGTAAATATGGGGACGAGCCAACCCGTTACCAGGTTCCCCATAGGCATGCCGCCGCGGAACGCCGAATTGTAAATACTCATCACCCGGCCGCGCATTTCGTTCGGCGTGATGATTTGCACCAGGGAGACCACATTGGCAAAAACCGTCATCATTCCCGCCCCGGTCAGGAACAACACGACGCAACTGAAAGCTACCGAGGGCGAAAGTGCAAACAAAGTGATGCCTACTCCCAGCCAGACCAGCGACGCCAGCGCGATCCGTCCCTTGTGACCCACATTGCCTAACCACGCCACGCCCAAAGAGCCCAGCACTGCCCCGATGCCGGAAGAGCAAAGAAACAAGGTGAACGTCCAGGGCCCGCCCCGAAACACGGATTTGGCGAACCAGGGCAGGAAGGTCATCATGGGGAATCCCAACGCCGTCATGGAAAAAGCCAGGAAGATCAGCGACTCGATGGCGCCCTGATGACGAATGAAGCGGAAGCCCTGCTTCATACTGGTCCAGACCGATTCACCGGTCTTTTCCGGCAGGTACCGCGTGGCCAGAATGGTGAGCGAGATCACCGGAGCGAGAAACGAGAGGCTGTTCAAGCCGAAACACCAGGTAGCACCCATCCGGTCGAATACCACTCCGCCGATCGCCGGTCCCAGCACGCGCGCCAGGTTGAACTGAATTGAGTTCAATGCAATCGCGTTGGGCATGTCTTCCTTTCTCACCAGCGTCGGAATCAGCGCCGAATAAGCCGGGCCCCCGAATGACTGCGCCGTGCCGCTGATGAAGGAGAGGCACAGAATGTACCAGATGCCGCCGCCGTGTTGGTGCGCCGCGGTAGGAACCCACACCACATGCAGAATCAGCAGCAGCGTCAAGATCCCCGAGGACGCCATCTGGATATATTGCGAGACCAACAAGACGCGGCGGCGTTCCACACGGTCCGCCACGACGCCGCCCAAAATGGAGAGCAAGAAAACCGGGAGACCGGCCAGAAATGCGTCCAGCCCCAGGTAGAACGGAGACTGGGTAATCGTCAGCACGAGCCAGGCCTGTGCCAGGATCTGCATCCACGTTCCGATGCTGGAAACACAAGCCCCCACAAACATCAGGCGGAAATCGCGGTAGTGAAAAGCTTTGAAGAGGCGCTGGAGTGCAGTGGGGTTAGCGGCAGTGGACGGTGCCATGGAATCCCGAGCCTGAAGCAACACTCGGATTGTAGCAAGTTCCCGCCGCGCCCTGTGTTACTTGAGTGAAATCCTGCCGGAATAAGGCACCGCTTCCTTTGGTCGCGGCTCGGTATGCGTCCCGTTCCCGAGCCGCGACCAAAGGGAGCGGTGGTTTGCCCAGGCACAGGCCTGCGGCCTAGTTCAAAATAGGTTGCCCGGCCGGTTCCACGCCCGCGCCTTGCGCGTGACCCGCGGGCATCTCGATGGTAAAGCGCGTGCCTTTGCCCGGACGGCTCTCGACGTCGATGGTTCCCTGGTGGGCCTTCACGATCCACGCCACAAAGCTCAATCCCAAACCGAGCCCTTGGTCGGGTCCGGGCGCCGTGCCAGATCCCGGAACGCGGTAGAAGCGGTCGAAGATGTGCGGCAACGATTCCTTAGGAATGCCGCAGCCGGTGTCCTCCACCACGATCTCCACCGCCGGCCCCATCGATCTCAGCTCGACCCGCACTCGTCCGCCCGGCGTAAACTTCACCGCGTTCGAAAGCAAGTTCGTGAGCATCCGCTCGATCTGCACGCGGTCCACCGCGGCGTGGCACTCCGCGGGAACCTGGCAAACCAGGCGCACCCCCTCGGCTTCGGCGGGGATCTGGAACTGCTCGACCAGATCGCGCACGACTTCGGAAAGATCCACAGTGGCCTTCTGCAGAGTCAGTTGCCCGGATTCGGCTTGCGAGAGCAGCAACAGCGCCCGCACGATGTGCGTCAAGCGGTCCACATCTTGCAGTGCGTTCACCATGGCCTCGCGGTATTGCTCGGTCGTCTTCGCCGTGAACAGTGCCACTTCCAGTTGCCCGCGGATGGCCGTGAGCGGCGTGCGCAGTTCATGCGAGACGTCGGCCGAAAACTGCTTCATCTGCTGAAACGAGGCTTCCAACCGGCCAATCATGCGGTTGAACGTCATGATCAGGTAATCGATTTCGTCATCGGCGTCGCGGGTGGGGATGCGCATGCTCAAGTTGGATCCGGATATGCGCTGCGCCGCCTGCGCCACAGCCAATACCGGCGTCAGCGCCCGTCCCGCCATGTACCACCCGAGGCAGCAACCGAGAATCAAGGCCGCCGGAATGAATCCGACGAAGAACAGCGTGTAATCCCGCAAGACTTTTTGACTGTTGGTGAGTGGCGTGCCGATCGCAATGTAATAAGGAGCCCGGTGCTTCTCATCGAAGATGATCCCGGCGCGAATCAGATACGGTTCGCCCTCGGAGTAGCGCGTGTCCCAGAAAACCTTGCCCTCCGTCCCCGGCACATACGACGCCATCGCCGTGCGCACACGTTCCTGAATTTCGGCGGGCGATTCCCTGCCCATGCTGTCGTACGTCGTGGAAATGAAAAGTTCGTTCTTTCCGGAGGCATCCGTCACCAGGAGTGCGCGGCGCAATCGCTCCACGATAAATGACTCATCCGGATCTTCGTGATCGTAGTACCAACCAACTTCGGTCGGTTTTGGAGGGTAATCTTCAACCCGCAAATAGCCCTTCACCGCGGCCCATTCCTGCCGCAAATTTTCTTCCGCCTGATTCTGGAGCACCGTCGACAAGCGGGCGCGGAACAGCGCCGCGGCGCCGATCAGCAGGATGGTAAAGAAGAGCGCATATCCGGCTGTGACACGGAAGCGCAGCCCCCGGGTGAAGCGGCGAAAGATGCGTTGACGTGACACGTTATCCCTGTCGCTCCACGGCCGGTTCCACAGGCCGCTCGGCAGGCCGCTCCGGCCCTTCGATCATGTACCCGATCCCTCGTACGGTCTGGATCAGCTTCTGCTGCGACCGGTCGTCGATTTTACTGCGCAGATGCCGGATATAGACATCCACGATATTGGTCAGGCCGTCGTAGTCCATATCCCAGACATGCTCCACGATCATGGTGCGGCTGAGCGGCCGGCCCTTGTTCCGCATCATGTATTCGAGGATTCCGAATTCTTTGGGCGCGAGTTCAATGAGTTCACCGGCCCGCGTGACTTTGCGGCGGATGCAATCAAGCGCCAGGTCGGCTACCTGCAGCCGCTCGGGCGCCGGCTGCCCGCGCCGCAGAAGAGCCCGCACCCGCGCCAGCAATTCTACAAACGCAAACGGCTTCACCAGAAAATCGTCCGCTCCCTGCTCCAACCCTTTCACGCGGTCGTCCAGGCCCCCGCGTGCGCTCAGGATCAAAACCGGTGGGCCCAGCTTCCGGTTGCGAATCTTCTCCAGCACGTCCAACCCGTCCATGTCGGGCAGCATCAGGTCGAGAATGACCATGTCGTAATCGGCGGAGTGCATGCATTCCAGGGCGTCCGTGCCGGTGCCGGCAGTATCCACGGCGTAACCCGCGCCTTGCAATCCCCTCGAAAGAAAGTCGGCGATGCGCTTCTCGTCCTCGACGACCAGAATTCTCATTTCCTTCAGCTTATCGCAGTGTTTGTGGTGCCGTGGATGCTGGAAGCATGTGGGACAGACGGTGGCCTTTTGCCGTCTGTCTCTTTGATTTCGCAGCCGACGGCCTGACATAGAACCGCGACCGTAAGGGAGCGGAGGCTACTTAAACACTACGGTGATCCGGTTCTCCCGCCCCGCCGTGCGTCAAATCCAGGTCCTTGCGCTTCTGCTTCTCCACGCGTGGGGCAGGCCATCGCTTTTTGTGCCTTCGGGGTGACCCGCGCCGACAGACCGCAAACAACGACGGTCTGTCCTACGCTGCCAGCCGCTATTCCGTCAGCAAGCGGCGCCGCAAAACGAGCGAACGCACACTGTGAGAGTTGGCCCGGGGGCTACTTAAACACCAACGTAATCCGGTTCTCCCGCCCGCCGTATGTCAATTCCAGGTCCTTCCGCTTCTGCTTCTCCATCGGGAAATACAGGAGGCCGGATGCCGCCTGATCGGTCTTCTTCTCCGGCAGAATCTTATCGGTGAGTAGTTTCTTCAGCGGGTTTTCTTTTGCCGGCGTGTCCGGCGGCTTGGGGGCTTTCACGCCGTCCGCGGTTTGCGCTTTGTCGGCTCCTGCCTTGTTGCCTCCTAAGGGCCCGCCGCGGATCGATATCGGTCCGCCCAGCACCATCCCCGGCGATGCCGCCCCTTCGCTTTTTCCCTGTACGAGAGTGACTGCGTCGGTTCCCGCCACCTGGTTCGGTTCGAACGGCGAGGTCTTCTCACCATCCTTGAACGTGTGCAGCACGAAGTCGTTGTGGTCAATCACGATTTCTTTGCCGTACTTCGGTTCCAGGTGGACGTCGGCGACGATGTAGTGCCCGTCCAGGCCGGTCCCGAGCAGTTCCTTCACATCCGCCGGATTATCGTACAAAGTCACTTCCAGGATCAGGTCGAGGTTTTCGCCTCGCGCCTTTCCGGGAGCCTCTTTTTTGGCGGCGATCAGAAGCGCGCTCAACCCTAGGACAACTACCAATAAACGTACTGCCATATAGGAAAACTCTCCTCTAATTATATGCGCTGGACCCTGCGGAACTCGCGGTACAATGATGCTTCAACGAACAGGAGTAGCGCTTCGCATGGACGAAAAAGAGCGCGCACGCGCTTTAGATGTAACGCTCGGCCAGATTGAGAAGCAGTTTGGCAAGGGCTCGATTCTCCGCCTGGGGTCGAAGGATGCCATTGTTCCGGTCTCGGTGATTTCCACCGGATCGATTTCACTCGACGCCGCGTTGGGCGTCGGAGGTTTGCCGCGCGGCCGCGTCTGCGAGATCTACGGCCCGGAGTCTTCCGGCAAAACCACCATCGCGCTTCAGGTGATCGCCGAAGCGCAAAAGAAAGGCGGGATGGCCGCCTTCATCGATGTGGAGCACGCGCTCGATCCGGCCTATTCCAGAAAGCTCGGCGTGGATGTGGACAACCTGTTGGTCTCCCAGCCGGACTATGGCGAGCAGGCGCTCGAAATTACCGGGGCTTTGATTGCGTCGGGGCAAATCGACGTGCTGGTGGTCGATTCCGTGGCGGCCCTGGTCCCCAAAGCCGAGTTGGACGGCGAGATGGGCGACAGCCATATGGGCCTCCAGGCGCGCTTGATGTCGCAGGCGCTCCGCAAATTGACCGGCATTGTTTCCAAATCCCGCACGTGCCTCATCTTCATCAACCAGATCCGCGAGAAGATCGGCGTCATGTTCGGCAATCCCGAAACCACCACGGGCGGCCGCGCGCTGAAGTTCTACGCTTCGGTCCGTCTGGATATCCGGCGCATCGCGGCTCTCAAAGACGGCGAGAGCGTCATCGGCAACCGCACTAAGGTGAAGGTGGTGAAGAACAAAGTTGCCGCGCCGTTCCGCGAAGCCGAATTCGATCTCATCTACGGCGAGGGAATTTCCCGCGAAGGCGACCTGCTCGACTTGGGAGCTGCGCAGAACATCGTTGAGAAAAGCGGTTCCTGGTTCAGCTACAAAGGCGAGCGCATCGGCCAAGGCCGCGAAAACGCCCGCCAGTTCCTCAAAGACAACACCGACATCCGCCAGGCGATTGACCAGGAACTGCGCAAGGCCCTGGGCCTGGTTAAACCGGAACCGGCCTCCGACGGCGCTCCTCTGAAAGAGGCGGCAGCCGCCGCTCCGCCCACCAACGCCTCTCCGCGGCCCCAGCCCGCTCGCCGCTAGGGGGCTGGGTTTGTTCACCGCCGAGACGCAGAGACGCAGAGTTTTTGGAACGAACCCTGCGACGCTCCGCAGCGAATCACTGCTTTAAGGGGTTGGCGCGCAGAGGGGGCAGAGGAAACAAGTGCTGGAGCAAGCCCCCGCGACAGGTGGGGCAGACGATCGGTTTATGTCGTCTGCCGATTTCGCAGACCGCGGAAAGGCCCGGAGTGCGCGACGTCGCGCCCCTCGGCATTTGGCAGCGGATCGAGATCTGAACCTGTCACGAAAACCTTGTCGAGCACTGGTTCCCTCTGTCCCCTCTGCGGGCGAACCCGATAAGCCAGCCACCACGGACCCGCTACTTTGCGCTATTTCTTAAGGAACTCTGCGTCTCGGCGCCTCGGCGGTGAAATAATAGCCACCTGATGTTCCCCGCCCTGCCCACCGGCTTTCCCGCGCTCGATCGTGCTCTCGGGATCGGCGGCTTGCCGCGCGGACGCATCACCGAAATCTTCGGGCCGGCCAATAGCGGCAAGACTGCGCTGGCTCTACAAGCCATCGCGCATGCGCAATCCACCGGCGCGGCCGCTGCCTGGATCGATGCGGAGCATGCCTTCGACGCGCGCTTTGCCGCCAAGCTCGGCGTCGATTTGGAGCGGCTTCCCGTGGCCGAACCCGCTTCGGCGGAAGAGGCCCTGGAAGTGACGCGCCGCCTGGCGGCATCGGGAGCGGTGGAACTCGTGGTGGTGGATTCCGCTGCCGCTCTGGTTCCCCAGGTTGAGATCGAAGCAGGAATCGGTGCCGCGGGCGCCAGTCTGCAGAGCCGCGTCCTCGGCTCCGAATTGCGGCGCCTGGCAGTGGTCGTCCGCAGAACCGGCGTCGCCATGCTATTCCTGAACCAAACGCGCACCCGCGAGGCTCCTGCCGGAGAGCTGGAAACCAGCGCCGGCGGGCCATCCCTGAAACTCTACGCCGCCATTCGCATTGCGCTGGCCGCTACCGGCCGAACCGTCCGTTTCCGCGTTCTGAAGAACGAACTGGCCGCGGCCTTCGTCACCGGCGAGTTGCACTGGAGCCCCGGCCAGGGCTTTGTACAGGAATCATAGTGCCGCCGCAAGAATCCTACTATCTCAAAAAAACCGCTAAAACTGGGCTTTTTTTGCGCATTTCTCTTTACAACATGGTGACCTTCCCTTATGATTGAAACGAATTGCGACGCACCGTACCCCTGGACGTTGCGTCCGCCTGTTCTGGTGAAGGACGCGGGCGGCCCTTCGGCAGGCCTGCTCCGAATTTTCAGATCCGAAAATATGGGAGATCCATCCTAGAGGAGAGATATGGCGAACCAGAGACTGACTCAGACGCAGTTGGTGCGAACGCTGGCGGAAAGCTGCGAAGTCAACAATAAGACCGCGCGCGGCATGCTCGATAGCCTGTCGAGCATCGCTATCGCGGAAGTGAAGAAGAACGGGATGTTCGTGCTGCCGGGCATCGGCAGGCTCGTACGCGTGGATCGCAAAGCGCGGACTGGCCGCAATCCGGCAACCGGCGAGACGATCAAGATCCCAGCCAAAAAAGTGGTGAAATTCCGCGTGGCCAAGGCCGCGAAGGATGCCATCGTTCCCCCCAAGAAGAAATAATTCACTCGAAAACTAGAAACCCCGCGGTTGCCCAACCGGGCTCGCGGGGTTTGTTTTGAATTCGATCTCAGCCGAGCATCGCCGGCCCAACTTGCGGGCCGTTCCAGGAAGCCGCCTACTTCTTCGTCTCGACTTCGTCTTTTTTGGTTTCGTCCTTGTGTTCTTCGTCGCCCTTCAAAGCAGACTTGAAGTTGCGAATACCCTCACCTAAACCCTTCGCTACTTCCGGAATCTTCTTGCCGCCAAATAGCAGCACGGCAACTCCGAGGATGACGAGAAGTTCGGGAAAGCCAATGGATCTCATACGGCCTCCTTCTTCCAGTATTGTAGGGATTCGGACACGTTGGCGTCAACCCAGCGCCGCCTATCGAATCGCCGGCACTCACGGCACTGTTACTTTAACACTCACGCCGGCCAGATTCGGCAGCGCGCTGGCGTGGATCAAGGTTGTGCCGGAGCCCGTACCCGTGATCGGGACTCCAACGCTGGTCACCTGCGGCGGGAAGGTGATGGTTGCCGGCACCGTGGCGACCTTGGGGTTGTCCGAAACGAGGTTGATCGTCAGCCCACTCGGCGCGGCAGAGGACAAGGTCAGCACGGCGGTGGTCGTTCCATACACCGCGACGCAGCACCGCGCGAACGCGAGAGTCGCGGTGACCTCGACCGTCTGGGTGCTCGGCGTGTATCCCAGCGCGGTGGCCGAGAGGCTCACCGTACCCAGGTTCAACCCGTTCACCTGCGGCTGCACCGCTGGCGCGGTTCGCCCACCGGGAATGAACACGCTTGGTGTGACGGTTACCTTGGATGGATCGCTGCTGGAAAGATAAATCGTCAAACCCGCGGCGGGGGCAGGTTTCGCCAAACTAACTGGTACTCTCCCGGACTGCCCTAAAGCGACGATGGTGTTGGCCCACAACGAAATCACTCCCAGCGGAGTGACGATCTGGTTCACCACGTTGCTCGTCGATGGCGCGAATGTCGCATCGCCGCTGTAGGCGGCGCTAATTGTGTGATTCCCAGGCGACAAGTTGGAGATGGTGAACTGCGCCTGATTGGCGTTTAAAGCGACGGTGGATTGCGCCACGCCATCTACGGTGAAGGTGACGGTGCCGGTGGCGCCGGCCGTCACCTTGGCAGTATAGGTGACCGACTGGCCGAACAGTGACGGGTTGACGGAGGCGAACACGGTGGCGGTGCTGGGTTTGGGAGAGGTGAACACCCACGCCGAACCGGTAAAGCTTCCGATCAGCGCGGTGTATCCATCTGCCGAAAGGGCCACGGACGCGCCCTGAAAGTCGCCGCTGCTGACGCGCGAACCGATCAGTTTATTCCCTTCTTGCGTCCAAACTCCGCCGGAGCGCCGGAACACCCAACTGGCTCCTTCGAAATTATCATCGCCGTCTCCCCCAACCAGTGCCGTGTTCCCATCGGCTGACAACGCCACCGAGGCTCCTTGATACACGACGTTGTTCGGTGCCGGACCTTTGACCCAGCTGGAACCAACCAATTTGCTGCCTTGCTGATTCCAGACTCCACCCGAGCGCGCGAACACCCACGTGGCTCCCAGATACGCGTTGTCGTTGGGCCAGCCAACAAGAGCCGTGTTTCCATCTGCTGACAGTGCTACCGACAGGCTCTCGAGCCAACCCTGTGTGGGAGAGATCGCATCCGAACCCTGCAACATACCGCCTTGTTGAGTCCACCTATCGCCAGAGCGCGTGAACACCGATGGCCAACCCATTCCGGCAGTATTAAAACCACCGATGAGCGCCGTATTGCCGTCCGCCGATAGCGCCGCTGCGAAACCGAGACAGCAAGGAGAGACAGAGAGTTTGGCTCCTTGTTGCGTCCAGATCTGGCCTATGCGTGTGAATACCCAAGCGTCTCCCAGTCCACCCACGAGAGCTGTGTTGCCGTCCGCCGACAGTGCCACGCGATAACCCTGGCGGGCATAAGGATCGGCACCGGAGCCAACTAACTTCTCCCCCTGCTGACTCCACACGCCGCCGGAACGCGTAAACACCCACGCCGCACCTATATAGTCGTTATCCTGAAAACCACCCACTAGCGCCGTGTTTCCATCCGCCGATATCGCAACTGAATAGCCCTGCTGAGAAGGACCGATCGAAGCCGAACCAATCAGTTGGTTGCCTTGCACCTGCCACACGCCACCGTAGCGCGTGAACACCATTGATCCACCTGTACCAAGATTCGCCCCCGGCCAGCCTAAGAGCGCGGTGTTCCCATCCGCTGAGAGTGCGACCGAATGCGCATTATAGGGTTTCAATGCCTGAAAGTACATAACCGGCCGGGTTACGTCTGCCGACTAGCGGTGACTGCCCGCCTCCCGCCCCTTCGCCCGCGTCTTCAAGATGATCGGCGTGCCCCGAAACCCGAACTGCCGCCGGAGCTGATTGATCAAATAGCGCTCGTGCGAGAAGTGCAGTGCGCCGCCACGGTTGGTAAATAGAACAAAAGTCGGCGGGCGCACCGATGCCTGCGTGATATAGAAAATCTTGCGTTCCTCGAAGCGCAAGCCTTCCACGAACCGGTTTAGTTCGCCCGTGGTGATCCGGCGCGATGCCGATTCGTAGGCTTCGCGAATCAGTTTGAACAGCGACGCCACTCCCGCACCCGTCTTAGCCGACAGAAACGCCACCGGCGCATAATCCAGGAACTTGAATTGGTCGCGCAAGTCTCGCTCGAATTCCGGCTTCTTCGTGCCCTTCTTTTCGTCCCACTTGTTGACGCAGATCAGCAGCGCGCAGCCTGCCTGGTGAGCATATCCGGCTATGGTCGCGTCGAGGCCGACTACGCCTTCCACGGCATCGACCAGCAGGAGCGTCACATCTGCCATCCGAATGTGCCGGCGAGCCATCACTACGCTGAGCTTTTCGGCCATCTGCTCCGTTTTGCCTTTGCGGCGGATCCCGGCGGTGTCGATGAACACGTACTCGACGCCATTGTGCGTCACCCGTTCATCGACGGCATCGCGCGTGGTTCCGGCCACCGGCGACACGATCGCCCGTTCTTCGCCAATCAGCGTGTTCAGCAGAGTCGACTTGCCCACGTTGGGCCGCCCGATGATGGCCACCTTGATGGCCTCGGCCGACGGCGGGGTCTCTTCTTCCGCGCCGGCGAAATCGGCCGTCACGTGATCAAGCAGCGCGTCCACGCCGATGCCGTGTTCCGCCGAAACCGGGAACACATCGGGAATGCCCAGTTCGTAAGCCTCGTGCGCCAGGCCGTCGCGCGCCGCCGAATCGACTTTGTTCACGGCCACCGTGACCGGCTTGCCGAGCCGCTGCAGCATCTGCGCCAGGTCACGGTCCGAGGCCGTCAATTCGCTTCTGCCATCCACCACCAAAATGATGTGGGCCGCTTTGCCGAGCGCCACCTGCGCCTGCCGGAGAACCTGGCTGGGTATGAACTCCTGATCGTGGACGACGATGCCGCCGGTATCGATCAATTCAAACTGGCGGCCATCATGCTCGGCGGCCCCGTGGATGCGGTCGCGCGTGATGCCGGGTTCGTCGCCGACAATGGCCCGCCGCTGTCCGGTGATGCGATTGAAGAGGGTGGACTTTCCTACGTTGGGCCGCCCCACGATGACCACTGTGGGAGTGGCGCGCGACATGCCCTCTCATGATAGCGCGCACGCGTGCTAGATTCGGTCTTGACCTATTACCCCATCTTCCTCGATCTCCGGGACGTGCCCGTTCTGGTGGTGGGCGGGGGAAAAGTCGCGCTGCGGAAGACGCGCGGGCTCATCGAGGCCGGCGCGCGGGTGACCGTAGTGGCGCCGGAACTGGACGCGGAGTTCGCATCGCTCTCCGTGCACATCGTGCCGCGCCGTTTCCGCGTCCCCGATCTCACTGGAGCACGTCTCGTTTTCGCCGCGACAGACGACCGCCGCACCAATCGCCGCATTGGCATGGCAGCGCGCGACCGGGCCATGTTTGCCAATATCGCCGACGCAGCCGAGGAGTGCAGTTTCCTGGTTCCGTCCCGCCTCCAGCGCGGGAATCTCCAGATCGCCATCTCCACCGGAGGAGTGAATCCGCGCGTCTCAGCGGAATTGCGCCGCAAGCTGGAAAAGATTCTCATGTGAGTTCGTGGGGCCAGGCCTTCCGGCCTGCCGCCGCCTTTCCAGGCGGCGCGCCGCGCGGAAGCGCGGCGGCGCCCCGGAAGGGCCGCCCCACCTACTACCCCGAAATCATCTCTAATAGGAAGAGCAAGAAATTACGCCATGAAACGCATTTTTCATGCGACAGCACTACTCTCGCTGGCCGCGCTGGTATCCGCGCAGCCGCCAATCGATCCCAAAACCACGGCCGCTGCCAGCGGCCCCAAGCCGGTAGCCGAACTGCAACCCGGCGTTTATAAGTTTCAGGCGAAACTGGCGCTCGGCGGGCAGCAACTGACGCTCAGCGTCTCCACCACCATCAAAGAAGAAAATGGCGCGTGGAGTGCAATCGATGTAATCGATACGCCCAGCGGACCAGCCGTCGACACCGCCACGCTCGATCGGGGCACCCTGGCCCTTCGCAAACGGACCGTGCAGCAAGGGCCCCTCAACATCAGCATCACCATTGAAAACGGAAAGGCCATAGGCTCGATGAATCTCGGTGGCAAGGAAACGCCCATAGCCGTCGATCTCGGCGGACCGGTTTTCGGGGACGGCCCCGGGGGAGCGCAGTCCATCGCTTCCCTGCCCCTGGCGGAAGGCTACACCACCACGTTCCGGCAATTGGATGTGCAGAAACAGAAAGTGAAAACGATGCGGCTAAGAGTGGCCGGCACTGAGATGGTGACCGTACCGGCAGGCACCTTCGATACCTTCCGCGTGGAACTTGCATCGCAGGATGGACCGGGCCAGATGACCGTATGGGTGGCCAGAGGCACCCACAAGCCGGTGAAGCTTTCGACCGTCCTCACCCAAGCGGGCGACGCCACCATGACGGAAGAATTGCTGCCGTAGCTACTTCCCCCACTCGCCCAGCAGCCGCCGCACCAGCACCAGTTGGCCGAGATGATAGGCATTGTGGTCCGCGATCTGCAGCGCCTCGCGGAATAACGACTGGCCGTCGCCCCACGGAAACTTCCGGTTGAGATCCTGTCCCGGGTCGCGGATCACGGCCACGAATTCGGCCAGGTCCTTGCGGAAGCTGCGCAGCGACTTGGTCCAGTCGGCCTCGCTGTTCGGCCCCGGTGTGGCCGGCCAGTATCCAGTGGGCCACTCGGGCGACACATGGTCGGCCGAAAGGCTGAACCGCAGCATATCGTTTTGGGCCATGCGCATGTGTTCCAGCAGCTCCCAGGCGGAATACGGCGCTCCTTTTGGCCGCTCGCCGGCCCGCGGAACAGGGAAACCTTTTACGGCATCGTCGAATTTGGTGTGCGCGTGGCCGCCTTCGAGCAGCCAGATTAAATGCTCGCGCACAGCGGTGTCAGCAGCCATCGGAAACCTCCTCGCAAAAGGGATCTGAGAAAAAGACCGGAGCCGTGGAACCAATCGAGCGAAGCCTGGTTTCCAGCGGAAATCGCGGAGCTTCGGGCAGAATCCGCCGGCGCTCGACGGCAACTGGCACGGCGCCTCCTACTGGACAATACCTTCTGAACCGTGGGGTTCTAAACGGATTTCACCGAACGCTGTTTCGTACTGGTTGACGTTTTGTTGGAGCACATTCAAAAGCGCCTTGGCCTGCTGCGGGCTCACATAAATGCCCTGAAAGTTTTGAATGTTGACGTTGTCAGCGGCGGTTTGATTGATCCGGCCGAACAGCAGCAGAAAATCCCACAGGTTCACCCGCACCTGCACACTGTTGGCGTAGTTCTCGCGGTATTCAGCGGTGGTGCTGAGCTGGATTTTAGGTGCTGCCGGCTGCGTCATAGCTTCAGCGTAACACCGGCCCGCGGCGCGCGAGGCCGCATCGTCTGCCGCGCCGGCGCATCGAATAAGGATACAACCGCACTCCCCGCAGCGGGCGCCATCAAAAATCTTTACGAATTTGGTACAACCGTTGCTCAGAGTTTTTCGTCGGATGTAGTGAGGGGAATGTCATGAAAGCATTTGTGGAAAATCACAGCCTCGGCTATGTACACTGCCCAATCTGTACGCATACCGTTCCGGCGGATATCGATTTAAAGGGTAAGAATCCGCGGGTAGCCACGGGGCAAAGGTGTTCGCGTTGTGGATCTTCGCTGGATGTTGCTGTTATAGTACAGATTCCAGAGGCTGCTTAGTACGCACTTTACGGAATAGTAGTTGTTTCTGGGGCCGTGTTTCTGCCATAGTGAAACAGAACTGAGGGGACGGATGAGACGCAAACCACAAACCAAGCTCGAATCGGTTGTCCCAGCTGAAATCCTGGAACAGGCGAAGCAGGCGATTTCGATGGACCGGCTGAAGAAGTCGGCCAAGTGCTCGGTTTGCGGTGGCGAAACCTCCGCCGGCTCCACCGAGCCTCTCTGCTGGGTGTGCCGGCGCCTCAAAATCAGTGCCTGGCGCGACATTGAACAGCAGATGCCGGCGCAGGAATAGCCGCGCGTTTACGAATGCGCCGCCAGTAGCTGCGCCACTTGCTCCCATTCCGCCATCAGAGCAGCCAGATTCGATCGGTGTGACTCGATCAGCTCGGTCTGCCGACGCGTCTCTTCGATGCTGACGAAATTCGCCAGTGCCGTTTCGGCCGCCGCGATCTCCTCCTCCAAGTGCGCAACCTCCTGTTCAAGGGCGTTCTGCCGCTCCTTAATCTGCCGCAATTTGATGGGGTTGAGCCGTTTTTCCGGCGCCTTCGGCACAGCTTCCACAAGCGCTTCGACTGGTGCCGTTAACCCGACATCCGCAGCCGCGTCGACTCCGCCGCCCTGTTTGCGCCAGAGATAGTCTTCGTAGTTACCAAGGTAAACCGTTACTTGGCCGTCTTCGATCTCGAACACGCGCGTGGCCAGGCGGTCGATGAAATAGCGGTCGTGCGAAACGAAGACCACCGTGCCGGTATATTCCTGGAGCGCAGTCAGCAGGACGTCCTTAGCGCGCATATCCAGGTGGTTGGTCGGCTCATCGAGAAGGAGAAAGTTCGAGGGCATCATGAGCATGCGCGCCAGCGCGTAGCGGTTGCGCTCGCCGCCCGAGAGGACACCGATGGTTTTGAAAACGTCATCTTCCGAGAACAGGAAACAGCCCAGGATACTGCGCAGCTCGGTGTTGGTGGCTCGCGGCGCCACTGTCGACAGGTCGTCAACGAGCCGGGCATTGGGGTCGAGTTCTTTATATTGGTCCTGTGCGAAATAGTCGGGCTGGGCGTTGTGACCCAAGGTGTACGTGCCGGAAGTGACCGGCTCGGCGCCCGCCAGAATCTTGATGAGGGTCGACTTGCCGGCGCCGTTGACGCCGACCAGAGCCAGCCGTTCGCCGCGCTCGATGATGAAGTTGGCGTCGGCAAACACCGGATGATCGCCGTAGCTTTTGGAAACTCCGCGAAACTCCGCCACCACGCGGCCGCTCGGCTTGGGTTGCGGGAAGCTGAAGTGGATCGATTTCTCTTCGGGCGGAATCTCGATCCTCTCGATGCGCTCCAGTTCTTTGATGCGGCTTTGCACCTGTTTCGCCTTGGTGGCCTGATAGCGGAACCGGTTGATGAAGGCTTCGAGCTGCTTGACGCGGTCCTGCTGATTGCGATAGGCGGCTTCGAGCTGCGAGCGCCGCTCGTCTTTGAGCTGCTCGTAGCGCGAATAGCCGCCCGTATAGACATGCAGGCCCTTGTTCCACAGCTCGACGATCTTGCGGACGGTTACATCGAGGAAGTAGCGGTCGTGCGAAACCAGCACGAAGGCGTACGGATAGGCTTCGAGGTAACCCTCCAACCAGTTGCGGGCTTCCAGGTCGAGGTGGTTGGTAGGCTCGTCGAGCAGCAGCAGGTTGGGCTTTTCCAGTAACAGCTTGGCGAGCGCGATGCGCATCTGCCATCCACCGGAGAACTCTTCCGTGCGCCGTTTCCAGTCGCGTTGCGAAAAACCAAGGCCGCCCAAGACAGTGCCCACCTGAGCTTCGATGGCGTAACCATCGCGCGCGCGGAATTCGCTTTCGGCCGAGTGGAACCGCTCGGCCACCTGCGCGTATTCGGCGCCCTCGGGATCGAGTTCGGCCATCCGCGCCGTCAGCTGCTCCTGCTCTTCTTCGAGCGCGCGCAGGTCCGCAAAGACCGTCATGCACTCGGCGAACACCGTGCGGCCCGAAAGCTCAAGCCCCTCCTGCGGCAGGTAGCCCATGGTGAGGCCTTTTTGTACCGTGATCCCGCCGGAATCCAGGCCTTCGATTCCAGCCAGTACTTTCAGGAGCGAGGATTTCCCCGTCCCGTTGGCGCCGACGATCCCGGTGCGCTCATTGGGCGTGACCATCCAGTCTACGTTCTCGAACAGGATTTTGGGGCCGTAACGTTTTCCTGCCCCGGTGAATTGGATCATTGGTTCTGCCGGCGGAGGGTTTCTGAATACCCATTTTAAATGGTAGGCTGGTGACTTGCTACTGTCCGTCCTTGTTCGCTAACTGAGCGCGGGTTCGGCTCGTCCGAGCTGCTGCGCTCGTCCTCTGTCTACTCAACCAAACCTTGACAGCGTGGGGCCAGGCTTCTGCCTGGCGCGAGTTTGCGTCGCCCCGAGCGCCGGGCAGAAGCCCGGCGGCGGCCCAGAAGGGCCGGCCCCACGGGGAGCGAACATAGTGTCTACATTTTTCGATTTGAAGGGCATCGGAGCGTCCGGAGACGTTCTGGAGCAGTTCCGCAAGTACGCTTCGCGCGGTTTGATTCTTGGCCGTGTTTCGGCGGTCGATCGCGACCGGTATCGGATCTACAGCCAGGTCGGTGAGATGACGGCAGAAGCGATTGGGGCATTGCTATACCGCGCCACCGATTCCGCGGCGTTGCCGGCGGTGGGAGATTGGGTAGCGGCGCAGGCTATCGGCCCCGAGAGCGCCATGATCCACGACGTGCTTCCTCGCCGTACCAAGTTCTCGCGCCGCGCAGCCGGCAATCGCGAGGAGGAACAGATCGTCGCAGCCAATATCGATCTGGTTCTGGTGGTGTGCGGGTTGGATCAGGATTTCAATATTCGCAGGATCGAACGGTACCTGACGCTGGCGCGCGAGAGCGGCGCGGAAGCGGCTGTGGTGCTCAACAAGAGCGATGTCTGCGCGGATCCAGACGCTCGCCTGGCTGAAACGCGGCACATCAGCCAGGACGCGCCAGTGGTCGCGATTTCGGCGCTTACGGCGGAGGGAATCGGCGGTATCACCGAACTCCTGAGGGGCACCCGGACGGTCGCGCTGTTGGGCTCATCGGGCGCTGGAAAGTCGACGCTGGTCAACCGGCTGTTGGGCGAGCAGCGGCAACCGGTGCAGGAAGTCCGCGAAAGCGATAACCGTGGGCGGCACACCACCACACGACGCGAGCTGTTCCCGCTGCCGGGCGGAGGCGCACTGATCGATACACCCGGAATGCGTGAGCTGCAGTTATGGGCCGGCCAGGAGAGCCTGGAGGCGGCGTTCCGCGATATCGCCGAGCTGGCGCGCCAGTGCCGCTTTGGCGATTGCAGCCACAGAGTCGAGAAGGGCTGCGCCGTAGCGGCGGCGCTGGCGAATGGGACCTTGGATCACGAGCGTTGGGACAGCTACTCGAAGCTACAAGCCGAGATCGCGTGGCACGAACGACAGACGGATGCGAACGCCGCACGGGCCAACAAACAGCGGTGGAAGGCGATTCATAAGGCGATGCGGGCGCATTACAAGAACCGGCGCTGAGAAGCACGAAGGCTCCGGCGGCGGGGCCCGACACCCGCGCATCCGGAGCCTGGACAGGGGAGAAGGAATGCTCCTGGACACCTGTCACTTATTTAGATGCAGCCGGCAGAGATTTAGTTATAACCAATATTGCCACTGGCCGGAGATGAGTACATACGCGGCGAGTATCCCGTTGGTGATAGCGTGGGCCAGGATGCAATCAGCCAGGTTCTTGGTGCGGACGATCCACCAGTTGTAAACAATTCCGGCCGCGAGGCCGACCTCCCAATAGACTCCGTGCTCGGAAGCGAAGAGCAGGGCGACGATCCAGAACGCGGCCGCCTGGTAAGCCCCCAGGGGAACCTTGAGGAAGTCCCGGTTGTTGATCAGCCAGCGCATCAGCCAGCCGCGCCAGAAGAGCTCCTCGAGGATGGGGACCAGGGCCACGCTGGACAGTACCCGAATCGTCAAGAAGAAGTAATCGTGGCGTAAATCGGGGGAAAGCGAACTGCTGACTTTGCCCAGCAAGGCGTTTTCAAACAGCCAGAAGTGGCGGTAACCGGGAATCAGCAGGTCGGGCGCGATCCAGACGAGGAACACGGCGATTCCGACGCCGATACTGCCCAGACTGTGAGACGGCTTGAGTGAGAGATATTTGCGCGAAAAGATCAGGATGACGGCGAGCACGATCACAAACCGGATCGGATGCAGCAGCTCCGGGCGCAGCGGAACGGCGAACATCAGGATGTAGGCGAGGAAAGGCGCTACATAAGCGATGGTCGCCTCTCGAAGCGACTTGTCGGGCATCGGTTAGCGGTTCCGCCTGGGAGTGCCGGCGCCCGGCGCGGGCGGGCGGGCGTTGATCACCGGGACCAGCCAGTTGTGCCCTTCCGGCTCCGCCGGCGGAGCTCGGTGAGCGGCCATTTCGCGGTTCAGCGTGGCGATAAACTCTTGCATCTGCGCCTGCATCTGGCCCATTCTCTCACGCATGTTGAGGATGATCTCGACACCGGCGAGGTTGACGCCGAGATCGCGCGTCAGATGCAGAATGACTTCCAGGCGCTCGAGATCCTCATCCGTGTAGAGGCGGGTGTTGCCTTCGCTGCGCGACGGTTTTAACAACCCCTCGCGTTCATAGAGGCGCAGAGTTTGCGGATGGATCTCGTACTGCTCGGCCACGGCCGAGATCATGTAGGCAGCTTTGGATTTAGCCTTCGCCATAGCAGATCGCTCCTCGCCTAGACCTTGGACCAGATCTCCGCCCGCGGATCTTCGGGGTGCAGCTTGGACATTTCCTTCAGCAACTCGCGCGTCCGTTCATCGCGGGGATCAGGCGCCTGGATCGCGACTTCGACAATCTGATCGCCGCGCTCGTTGGTGCGCGAGTTGAGCACACCCTTCTCGCGCAGGCGGAAACGCTGGCCGTTCCTGGTGCCCTGCGGAATCTTGAGAAGGGTCCGGCCGTCGACGGTAGGCACCTCGATCTTGGCGCCGAGCGCGGCTTCCCAAACCGAGATGGGCACTTCGATCTCGATGTTGTCGCCCTCGCGGTGGAAGAACGGGTGCTCCTCGACCTTGGTGGTGATGTACAGATCGCCCGGGGGCGCGCCCATGGTGCCGGCGTTGCCTTTGCCCGGGACGCGCAGGCGGGAGCCGTTGCGCGCGCCCGGCGGGATGCGCACTTCCACGGTTTCGGTCCGGGTGACGCGCCCATCGCCGCCGCAGGTGGGGCAGGCATTGCGAAGTTTTCCGGCGCCCTGGCAGCGCGGGCAGGTGAGATTGAACTTCATGGCGCCGGCCATCTGGGTCACATTGCCGGAGCCTTTACATTGCGGGCAGGTGACTTCGCCGGAGCCGGTCGAGCCGGTTCCGTGGCAGGTTTCGCAGACCTCGTAGCGCGTGATGTTGAGCCGCGCCTGGGTGCCGCGCAGAGCCTGCCAGAAATCGATGTCCATCACATATTCGAGGTCGCTGCCCTTCTCGGCCTGCTCCTGCTGCGGGCCGCCCTTGCCGCCGAAGAACTGCGAAAAGATGTCGCGGAAACCGGTTGAGGATCCGCCAGCGCCCGCCGGGGGCCCTTCGGTGCGCCGCCCCGTGCTGCTGCGCGGACCGCCCGATGTTTGCGAGAAGAAGTCGGAGAAATCGAATCCGTTGAAATCCATTCCCGGACCGTGCGGCGCGCCTGCCCCGCCAGGGCCGCCGGCCCCGGCAAACCCATTGTCGGAATAGAACCCGTACTGGTCGTACATCTGGCGCTTCTTGGGGTCGCTCAAAACGTCGTAGGCTTCCTGGACATTCTTGAAGCGATCTTCGGCGGATTTGTCTCCGGGGTTCAGATCGGGGTGGTATTTGCGGGCGAGCTTACGGTACGCCTTGCGGATCTCGTCGCTGTTGGCTTTGCGGTCTACGCCTAGCGTCTCGTAATACTCGTGCTTGGGAGTGGTTGCCATGGTGAAACCCCGCTCCCTCACGGTCGCGGCTCTGGGGCGACCGTCAGGGAGCGGGCTGAACTAGTGTCACTTACGAGTGTCACTTACGAGTGTCACTTACTACTCATCTTCTACGTCTCGTCTTCGCGAGGCGCCGGCCAGAAGGCCGGCGGCAGGCCGGAAGGCCTGACCCCACTATTTCTTATCGTCAACGTCTACGAACTCGGCGTCGACTACGTCGTCTTTACCTTTGTCTTTCTTGTCGGCATCGCCGCCGGGCGCGCCACCACCGGGTGTGGGCCCGCCGCCACCGGGCTGCCCCGCCGTCGACTTGTACATGGCCTCGGCCAGCTTGTGGCTGGCGGTGGTGAGCCGGTCCACCGCGGCGTTGATCTTATCGGGTTCGCCGGAGTCCATCGCCGATTTGGTTTCCTTGATGGCCGACTCGATCTCATTCGCCTCGGCCTCGCTGATCTTCGAGCGATGTTCTTTGAGGGTCTTTTCTACGTTGTAGACC
Source organism: Bryobacteraceae bacterium (assembly GCA_035516375.1). GTDB lineage: Bacteria > Acidobacteriota > Terriglobia > Bryobacterales > Bryobacteraceae > PSRJ01. Next base: position 2,496 of record DATJAK010000153.1, on the reverse strand, counting down.
ATGGCGTCGGCGCGATTCTTGGCTTCGATGGTGTCGCGCTGCTTGCGGTCGTCGGCCGCGTGCGATTCGGCGTCCTTGGCCATCTTCTCCACTTCGTCCTTGGACAAGCCGGAGGAGGACGTGATGGTGATCTTCTGCTCGTTGTTGGTGGCCCGGTCTTTCGCCGTCACGTTGAGAATGCCGTTGGCGTCGATATCGAAAGTCACTTCGATCTGCGGCATGCCGCGCGGGGCGGGCGGGATGTTGCCCAGTTGAAACACACCCAACAGCCGGTTGTCGCGCGCCATAGAGCGCTCGCCCTGGTAGACCTTGATTTCGACCGACGGCTGATTGTCGGCCGCCGTCGAAAAGACCTCGCTCTTGCGGGTCGGAATGGTAGTGTTGCGCTCGATCAATTTCGTGAACACGCCGCCCAGCGTTTCGATACCGAGCGAGAGCGGGGTTACATCGAGCAGCAGCACATCTTTCACTTCGCCGCCCAGGACGCCGCCCTGTACCGCCGCGCCTACCGCGACCACTTCATCGGGGTTCACGCCCTTGTGCGGCTCTTTACCGAACAGATCGCGCACTAATTGCTGGATGCGCGGCATGCGGGTCTGGCCACCGACCATGACCACTTCGTCGATCTGTTGCGGCGTCACAGCGGCATCCGACATGGCCTGTTTACAGGGACCGACGGAGCGCTGGATGATGTCTTCCACCATCTGCTCAAACCGCGCCCGCGTCAGCTTCATCTGCAAGTGCTTGGGACCGGAGGCATCGGCGGTGATGAACGGCAGGTTGATATCGGCCTCGAGCAGCGTGGAAAGCTCCATCTTGGCCTTCTCCGCGGCTTCTTTCAGGCGCTGCAAGGCCATTTGGTCTTTCGAGAGGTCGATGCCGTTTTCGTTCTTGAACTCCGCGACGATCCAGTCGATGACGCGCTGGTCGATGTTATCGCCGCCCAGGTGCGTGTCGCCGTTGGTGGACTTCACTTCGACGACGCCATCGCCCACTTCCAGGATCGAGATATCGAACGTGCCGCCGCCGAAATCGTAGACCGCGATGGTTTCGTTCTTCTTCTTGTCGAGACCATAGGCGAGCGCGGCAGCGGTGGGCTCATTGATGATGCGCATGACTTCGAGCCCGGCGATCTTGCCGGCGTCCTTGGTGGCCTGGCGCTGGGCGTCGTTAAAATAGGCCGGGACGGTGATGACCGCCTGCGTGACTTTGCCGCCCAGGTAAGACTCGGCCGCCTCTTTCAGCTTGGTGAGGATCATGGCGGAAATCTCGGGCGGCGAATACTTCTTGCCGGAAATGTCGACGCGGGCGTCCGAGCTATCGCCGCGGACCACCTTGTAGGGGACCATCTTCATTTCTTCGGACACTTCGTCGGAGCGGCGCCCCATGAACCGCTTGATCGAGAAGACAGTATTTTCGGGGTTGGTGATGGCCTGCCGCTTGGCCACCTGGCCCACCAGCCGCTCCCCGCTCTTGGTGAATGCGACAACGGAGGGCGTGGTGCGAGCCCCCTCCTGATTTGCGATGACCGTGGGCTGGCCGCCTTCCATGACGGCGACCACGGAGTTGGTGGTGCCCAAGTCAATGCCGATGATCTTTCCCATGTTGCGAATAGCCTCCGTGTGGTTGAGATAGGATTGCGGTGCGCAGCGTTTGCTACCGGGCGCTTAGCACAGTCCCATTATCAAACCTTAGTGTGTTATTGTCAAGTATTTTTAAGTACTTTCCTTCCAACGATCCAGCAGCACTTCGAGCAGGGCGGGATGGCCTTCCAAGGGCGGGGTGACGGAGATTTCGATGCCTGGGTGGGCTTGGCGAAGGCCGGCGGCGAGCCGGGGTAAATCGCGTTCCAGGTGGAGGCCCAAGGTGAGGAAATACGGGATGACGACAATCCGGCGGACGCCCTGCGTGGCCAGTATAGCAGCCGCTCCGGCGAGATCGGGCTGGCCGAGCTCGAGGAAAGCGGGGACGACGTGGGCGAGGGAGGCGGCCCGGGCGAGGTCGGCGGCGATGGCCCGGACGCCGTCGTTGGCAGATTCGACACGGGAGCCGTGGGCGAAGAGGATGAGTCCGGTAGTGAGGTGGGGCGTCATGGCAGAGTGAGGAACGAAGCCAATTTCTATTCTCAGCCAGGGGGGCAAGGTTGTTGGTAACAGTATAACGGGCAAGGGATAAGGGCGGAGAGGGACTTGCTAGCGCGGCGGCGCTGACGCTATTCCGATCAACCACGCAATCCGTACGTCTTAGATCGAAACCTGCGCAGCGGCAGGTAACGGACGCGGTTCACGATCGCGAGCGGGAGAATCCACGACGTCGAAAATCATCGCCGATCCGGCACGGCTGCGCGAGCTGGATTTGAGGGTGCTCAATAGCTTCGCGCAGTAGCACCGGGATTGGCGCTACGCCGCGCCGAGGTGGAACTGGAGGAAGCGCAGGATCTGGCGGATGATCTCGCGCGAGGTTTCGCTGTCGTACATCAGATCGAAGGCGTGGGGG
>DATJAK010000152.1:0-7883 GCA_035516375.1 Bryobacteraceae bacterium | reverse complement strand
AGGTGTATGTCATGAACGGCAGAACGGCGGAGGCGGAGGCCGAACTGCGCCGGGCATTGGAATTAGACCCCCATAGCGGGATCGCGCTGCTAAGCCTGGCCTCCATCCAGATAGCGGGTCACCGGCCGGACGAAGCCGAGGCGACCTTGCGCAAGCTTTCGGACCTTGCCGATCCGGCATATAACGGGGCCTATGGAGAATTCCTCTTGCAGAGGGGCAGGCGCGCCGCCGCCCTGGCGGAATTCGAAAGACTGGTCAAGGCCACACCCGGCGAGCGGATTGCCCGCAGCCGGCTGATCGCGGCGTACATGCAGATGAACCGCGTACCCGATGCGGAGAAGCTGCTGGCACAGGCCCTGAAGCAGAACCCCAAAGATACCGATGCCCTGCTCGAGCGCAGCATCATCAGCCTCGAAGCTGGCAACCTGGAGCAGGCGGAAGCGGATCTGCACCAGGTAATTCTGTTCGTTCCCAACTCGGCGGAGGCTCATTTTGCGCTGGCGGCCGTATTCAAGGCTCGCGGCATGGTGCGCAACGAGCGCCAGGAGTTGACCGAATCCCTCAGGCTAAAACCCAACCTGCTGCCCGCGCGCCTGTGGCTGGTGCAAAGCCTCCTGGTGGCGGAAGAGAATCAGTCAGCGCTGGGCGTTCTGGAGCAGGCTCCGGCCGCGCAGCGACAGATGCTGGCGCTGGTCATCGAACGGAATTGGGTGCTCCTGTTTCTGGGCCGCTCCAAGGAAGTGGCAACGGTTCTCACCCAGGTATTGCGTTACGGGCGCTTCCCGGAGCTGGTATTACAGGATGCAGTTTTGAAAATGCAGGAGAAGGATTACGCCGCGGCGCGCCGCGAAGCCGAGGAAGTATTACGGCAGAATCCCGCGGAGGCGCGAGCCGCCCGGGTGGTGGTGGATAGCTACGTGGCGCAGAACCAGAGCGCCAAAGCGGGAGAATGGCTGGCGGAGATGGTGGCTGCACATCCGCAGTCAGCCGACCTCGAGCGCCTGGCGGGGAAGTGGTTCGAAGCGCTGCAGAAAAACAGTGAAGCGCGCCACGCCTTTGCCGCCGCGCACGCGGCCGACCCCAAATCCATCAGCGACGATCTCTCTTTGGCGGAGCTGGATTTGAGGGGGAATCAAATCCAGGCCGCCCGGCAGGAAGCGCATGAGGCTCTCCAATCCGATCCGAAAAACATCAAGGCCCTGCTGTTATGCGGCGAAGTGGAAGATCGGTCCGGCCAGCCTGCTGCGGCGGCCGCATACTATCGGGAAGTGCTGAGCCTGGATGGGAACAATCTCATGGCCTTGAACAACCTGGCGAACTATCTGGCTGTGGGCGATCCAGACGAGGCATTGGCACTCGCACAGCGGGCCATGGAAGCCGCGCCGGACAATCCCGGGGTGGAAGACACGCTGGGTTGGATTTACTACCGCAAGGGAATGTACCGTGCCGCGCTGGATTACCTGAAAGCGGCCACGGCCAAAGACCCCAGCCCGCGCCGCCGGTTCCACCTGGGGCAGGCGTATTTGAAGTTGGGCGAGCGCGATCTGGGGCAGAGAATGGTTGCCCTGGCCGTGGGCGCGGATCCCACTGTTCTTCGAACCGAAGCCCGTTAGGAGAGATCAACTGCGCAACAGTTTGGATGTATGGCCTGGATTAGGGGCCGTGCCGGAGGGAAGGCTTTGTATCAGATTGATCCATGCGAGTGTAGCTACGGCATTGAAGTGGCGCGGTTTGCGGATGACGGCGTCGACCTCGGCCATGGCCGGCAGTTCCTCCCAATTCTCCGGGATAGCGGATACCACCTTGATAGATCGCTGGGATTGCCGCAAGTGGGAAATAAAGGGAATGGCATCCGGGAGGAGGGGATCGATCACCAGAATGTCAATCGAAAGCTTGTGCTGCTGGATCAGCGCCACGGCATCGCGTGTACTCTGTGCGGGTACGGTGTTGTAACCCGCGGAGTCCAGCGAGTGGCCCAACCAGAAGACGAAACCGAGGTCCGGATCGACGAGAAGAATCGTGGGCTGTTCTTCCTTTCCCGGTTCCCCTCAATCAGCTCGTAATCTGCTTCGAGCCCAAAGCCGGAACCAAAACTCATGGCCCTGTTAGTGCGTGGACAATTGGCGGCAATCTAAATACCAATCCGTTTACATTCTTTAGAACACATGAGTTCCCTTCGGAAGCCATAAAAAACAGAGTTTAATAACTCCCATTCTTTTGGTACTTACCTGGAATTTTTGGTACTTGCAATCCGACGGCTTAATCAGACAGCATTGGCGGCAGCGGCTGTTTCCACCCGGGCGGCATTGGCGTCAGCAGACGCGGGTTTGCCTTCGATGCCGAGCTTTTTCATTTTGTACAGCAATGCCTTGTAATCGATCTTGAGGAGCGCCGCGGCGCGTTTGCGGTTCCAACGGGTGGAATTCAGGGCGGCCAGAATGGCATCGGTTTCCGCCTGCTGTTTGGCTTTAACCACCTGCTCCAGGATAGGCGAGTCCTCCTGGCGGGTTTGCGCCGGAGCCATGGAACTGGCCGCGTGAGGCTCCGTGGCCACGGTTACGGCCAGCGGCGTCCGCGTGGCTTTGGCGTGCAATTCCCGGGCGATGGTATCGGGATCGCGGAAGATGAGGAGCTTGCGGACGTAATTCTCCAATTCGCGCACGTTGCCGGGCCAGTGGTAAGTCATCATGGCATGTTTCAGGTCCAGCGTGAAGGCAGGAAGCTGGGCCCCTTTGGGGGCGTGCTTTTTCATCAGGAACTCGGCCAGGAGAAGAACATCTTCCTTGCGATCGCGCAGCGGCGGCAGATGGACGTTGATCACGTTCAAGCGATAATAGAGATCCTCGCGAAAAGTGTGGCCGGCGATGGCCTTTTCCAGATCGCGGTGAGTGGCGGCCATCACCCGCACATCCACCCTGACCGTATCCTTGCCGCCGATTCGCTGGAACGAGCTGTCCTGAAGAACCTGCAGCAGCTTGGATTGCAGGCGGACGTCCATATCGCCGATTTCATCCAGCAGGAGGGTTCCGCCATCGGCATTCTCGAACATGCCGGCTTTGCGCTGAAATGCTCCCGTGAACGCGCCGCGCTCGTAACCGAAGAGTTCGCTCTCGACCAGTTCCGAGGGTAGGGCGGCGCAGTTCAGTTTCAGGAACGGTTTATTGGCGCGGGGAGAGCGGGCATGCAGTTCGCGAGCGAGCACCTCTTTGCCGCTGCCGGTCTCGCCCTGGATGAGCACAGGCGCTTCCGACCAGCCGATTTGTCCCACCAGCGCCTGAATTTCGCGCATGCGCGGGTTATTGCCCAGCCAGACGCCCGTGGCCGGCGCCGGAACCCTGGCCGGCAGAGGGTAGGAGCCGCCGTTGCGTTCGAGAGCGCGGCTGATGGCTTTGCGCAGATCCTCATGCACGACGGGCTTGGAAAGAAAATCGGTGGCGCCGTTCTTCATAGCGCTCACAATGTGGATGGGAGAGGCGGCTCCGGAGATCATGATCACAGGCAAGTCCGCGTTGAACTGGCGAATTTCACGAAGTGTATCCATGCCATCGCGGTTCGGCATGATGTTGTCGAGCAGGACAGCGGCGATATCCTGACGCTCAGCCTGCAGGCAGGAAAGCACCTCATCCCCGTCATCGGCCAATTCCACGGAATAGCCCAGGCACTTCAACGCCATTTCCAGGTAACCGCGGACTTCGGGCTCATCTTCTCCCACCAGAATGGTGCGGCCATTTTTCGACATCTGCATGATAGTGAACTCTCCTAAACAGTTGCTTCAAGCGGTTCTACGGTTTCTGTAGCTTCCGATACATAGAAAGGAAGAACGAAGGAAAACATCGGCCCCCCATCGGTATTTTGCGCCCACACTTTTCCTTCGTGTTGAGTGATGATCATTTTGCAAATTGCCAGGCCTAAACCGCCGCCCGACCGGTCCCTGCCGCCGGAATAAGAAGTGTACTCTTCGAAAATTCCAGCCATGTGTTCTTCGGGAATCGCGTCTCCCGAATCGGCAATATCGATGCGATAAGAGTTGGGCTGGGTGCTGTTCTGGCGGCGCCGCTCCAAGTCCGGTATCGCCGCATTGATCTTCCGCCGCTCCCAAAAGAAGGGATATCCCTTAATCTCCACGTAGCCCGCCTTGCGGGTAAACTTGCAGGCGTTATCAAGAATATTCAGCAGCACCTGCTCGATTTGCCCCGCCTCAAAATACAGGAAACTGGGGCATGGATCGAGATTGGCCGTGATAGCAATGCGCTTTTCCTCGGCGAACGGGCCGATTTCGTGGAGCGCCTGCTCCAGACATTCACGGATATCGCAGGGCTGCACGTCGAGCTGCCGCTTCATCTGGCGGCCGACACTGAGCTGGAACATGGCGGACGCCATGCGGGAGAGCCGCCGGACACTGTGCTGCATCCGCCGCAGCACTTCCTTCTGGCTGTCGGTAAGAGTCCCCAGCGGTTCGCCGAGGAGCAACCCGCAGTAGCCGCTCAAAGCGGTGAGCGGAGCCCGAAAATCGTGTACCGCGCGCGCCAGGAAATTGGTTCGATCCTGATCGTACTCTTGTAGTTTCAAGTTCGTTTGCAGCAGGCATTGCAGAATCTCATCGCGATCGGCGCGCAGCGTGTTAGCGGTTGAGATCCGGTCTTCCTGGGAAGAGACCGCCAGCCCCAGAAAAGCCGCCAGGGTTGGGCGTGTAACCGGTTTCAGCAAGATGTTGGCGTCCGCTTGCCGGACCTTCTGGCGAAACTCGAGCAGGTCCTTGCGGCTTACCAGAAACAGGTGCCGCGAGGTGCTTCCGTGAAGGTTTTCCGGAAGCAACGCGTTCGGGTGAAAATCCCAGATATAGAGGCTGGACTCGCCCTTACCGCTTTCCGAATCCACTACGGTAACAGTCCATTCCAACCCCGGAATCTCGGCCAGGATTTCACAACATAGCTTATATAGGTCCCTGTCTCTTGAGACCAGTTTTACATCCATGCGGACTTCTTCCCTTGAGATACTAAAAAATAAGACAAATTTATGAATCGCCCTAAAAGCATGCAATGAAGTTGCGCACGATCCATAGAAAAGTATCCTTTGATGATCGCTTTAAACTCTGAGTATTCGGGTTCTAAGCATAGCGCACCCACTGCCCAAGTCAATAGGAAAGCTCTCAGGGGTTTAGGTAAATATCCTAAAAAAAGTACTAGTATCCAGCATTTACGCATCCTTTTCCATCCATGGGAAGGATCTGGAGAAATGTTGCAAGTTCTTGGTACTTCAAAAGGTTTTAGACAAGGGGCCGGAAAGGGTTGGTAGCCAAAGTGCTGTTGCGCGGCGGTAGTACCTAATTTTCTATGCTCGCCAATCCTCTGGAAGTTATGCCGGGTTTCCCTGGTCCGAATGGTTCGAGTAACGGCTTACGCGAAGCCGCAAGCAATACTCCGTCTGGTCGCGCCGAGAGACGCACGCGGGTTCGCACAACGCTACACTGGCCGATTTTGTTTTTCCGCAGCGGGTCCGGAGAAGCAGTCCAAAGTGTGACGCAGAATATAAGCAGCAGCGGATTCTACTGTCATTCGCGCGTGGCCATCACGCCTGGAGAATCGCTGCATTGCGCGTTGACAATTCCATCACACGATCCGTCCGGACATGAGAAAGCGCGGGTATTGGAATGCCGGGTGCGCGTTACCCGCGTGGAGCCTGGCCTGACAGAAGATACTTTTGGCATCGCGTGTCAGATTCAGGATTATCATCTGGCGGTCGCGGAGGAACGCCGCGAGCATGCCGGACGCGATCACTGACCGATGTTGAAAGTTGTCGACCCCACGCGATTGAGTAGAGTCACGGAAGCCGGAATCACGGAAGCGGGACTGGCCGGGCTCTGCACCGTGAACGGCTGGCTCAGAATAAACTGGCTGCCGATCGTGGAAGAGCTGAACCAACTGGTGAACACCTGGGTGACGTCCACCGTAACGGAGCTGGCCGAGCTTTGCAGAGTCTGTCCTGCGGCGGCGGTGAAGGTATAGGTAGCCTGGGTCACTTCGCGGGTTGTGGAAAACCCGGTGACCTGTAGACAGATCTGACCCTTGGGGCAGCCTCCATTTCCATCGCTACTTACCACCACCCCGCTGATCACCGGCGCCTGCGCGGCCATTTGCGCGGTATTCGTGGGTGCTGGAACGGGAGTTATGTCGACGCCCGCGGCATTGACGTTGGACAAAGAGACGGAGATCGACCCGGCGACGGTACCGGTTTGTATCTGGAGTTGAGATACCGGAATACCATTGGCGTCCAGGAAAGTAGCCGAAGTCTGTCCGGTGGGGATGATGAAGCTGGCGGTCCCTCCTCCTGTGGAAAACTGGATGGTGGAATCCACCAGGCCCGTATTGGGCTGGGATCCGATAATCAAATGGCCGGTGATGTCGTTGGAATAAGGCGCGGCGAGAGAGACCTGCAAGGGGAATTGGCTGGCCGGGTTGACGGTGGAGGGCAACCCGGAAACACTTATGGTCGGCACCGGCGGAAGACCGACGGTAAGGCTAAAGTTGTCCTGATAGTGATTCTGAGCGTTGTCGAATACCGTGATGACGATAATCGGGAAAGTGCCGGCGGCCGTGGGGACACCGCTAATCACCCCGGTTGAGGTATTGATGCTGAGCCCCTTGGGTAGCCCGTTGGCTGCCCAGGTATAAGGTGGCGTGCCTCCCGTGGCGGTCAGTGGTTGCGAGTAGGCTACGTTCAAAGTGGCATTGGGCAGTTGCCGGGCCGTGGTGATGCTCAGGCCGGCCGGCGTGATCGTCACAGTGAACGATTTGGTCCCCGTCAGGGGAGGCGAGGAGGAGTCGCTCGCCTGCAGGGTGAGGGAGAAGGTTCCGGACGAAGCGGGAATGCCGGTCAACGACACGGTGGAGGGCACAAAGGTCAGCCCCGGAACGGATCCACTGACTATCGACCAGGTATAAGGTATAGTCCCGCCGCTGGCCACGGCGGCGGGTGTGGTCTGACTGTAGGGGACTCCAACGCTGCCGTTTGGGAAAGAGGCCGCGGTGATCACCAGCGAAGGTGCGTTCACTGTCAGGGAAACAGTCTCCGTAGCCGTCTGGCCGCCGCTGTCGGCCACCTGAACGACAAACGAAAACGAGCCGGCCGTCTGCGGCGTTCCGGAAAGAACGCCGACGGCACTCATGGTCAATCCGTCGGGGCTGCCGGAGAGAATGGACCAGGTGTAAGGAGGCGTTCCGCCCTGTGCCGAAAAAGTCGTAGGCGTGTAAGGTGTTCCAGCGGTTCCATTAAATAGGGGTCCCGTCGGGCTGGTAATTTGCAGCGGCGCTCCGCTGACCGTGAGCGTCAGGGTCGCGGTGGCGGAGTGTTTATTGGAGTCGGTCACCTGCAGGACCACGGTGGAGGATCCCGAGGCGGTGGGCGTTCCGCTGAGCACTCCGGTAGTGCCGTTGAATGACAAGCCCGCCGGCAGTGCACCCGACGTAATCGTCAGGGTATAGGGGGGCGTACCTCCGGTGACCAGCGTCTGGCTGTAGCTTTGTCCCACAGTGGCTGCGGGCAGGGACGTCGCGATAGTTACCCCGGCTGAGGTGACCTGTAGCGAGAACGAACCCGAACTTAGGTGGCTGGCCGTGTCGGTAACCGTGATGCCAACCTGGTAAGAGCCGACTACGGTAGGCGTGCCGGAGATGAAACCGGACGAGTTGTTCAGCGATAGACCCGGGGGTAGGGTTGGGGTGCCGGCCCACGTCCATGTGTACGAACCGCTTCCGCCGGTGGCTGTCAGTTGGAAATTATAAGGAGTGCCCACAACTCCAGCGGGGAGACTGGTGGTGGCGAGCCTGAGGGGCGCTTGGCCGGCCAGGCCAGATGCAAACAGGATTGCCAGCCCGGCAAACCTG
>DATJAK010000151.1:0-39553 GCA_035516375.1 Bryobacteraceae bacterium | reverse complement strand
GGACGGAGATGTCGGCCTTCCGCCGCGCGATCAGCCAGAGCACCGCTCCGGCGACGATGTTGAACACAATGCCGGCCGCGCAGACGCCTGGCTGCCAGCCCCCGAGACATTGAAAATGGACGGTTGAGAACGTCGCTGGCTGGCCGCCTGTGGCCAGACAAGTTCCGCCGTGTCCAATCAGTTCATGCAGGAGGTCGCACGAGACGTAGGCCAGGATGCCGATAGCGGCGAGCGTCAGCGCACTGTCGGATGGCGGAGGAAGAGGGATTCGAACCCCCGAGTGAGTTTCCCCACTAACGGTTTTCAAGACCGCCGCCTTCAACCGCTCGGCCATTCCTCCATCTCCAAGCTATCCGATTACCCACGCCATTCGCAATCGGATTCGGCTCCACGCGCGCCGAGCCCGCGATAGCGCCGGTCGCACTGAATCAAGCCAATCTCATCGCAGCCAGCCGTCGAGGTCGCGGCCGAGAAGGCTTGCCAGCTTGCGAATGTCTTCTCGGTAGAAGTCGAGCAGGTAATGTCGATCCGCAGGTTCCATGCGGGTTGTTCCTGGCCGGCGGACAAGCTTGCGGCGGATGAGCGGGCGCAGACTCGCCGGTGTCACCCGCGCAGCCGCTTGCCAGAATCCCGACCGCTTGAGCCAGCCAATCACGGCCATCCGCGGGACTTGAGCCTCCAGATGATGGTGGGACATGTCTGGCGAGAACTCCGGGGCAACCACCAGGAATCGGCAAATGCTCTGGAATACCTCCATAGCGCAGTCTTTGAAATCCTCGTAGAACCCGACCCAGACGTTTCGCCCAAAGCGCTCCAGATACCGTCGGAGTTGCTCAGAATAGAGTCCGAACTCGAGAAATGGGTAATGAACCGAGAACTGCCCGGAGCGGTGGCGTAAGTTGCGCTGGATATGCTCGCGGAAGCTCCAGCGGATGGCGCCATTTCCGAGACCGTGGAGATACTGGGAGAACGCCCGGTCAGCGGGGTGGCGCAGCATCACAAGAATCTTAGCGTGCGGAATTCTTTCAGCGATCCCGGCCGGTGCTGTCGGCGACCACAAATAACAAACGCTCGCCTCGCCCAGAGCTGATTCATGGACCGCGTTGGCGAACAGCCGGACATAATCCTCCCAGTCGGCGACGATTCCCGAGAAGCGTTTCTCGCGCATCGGACCGGCGAGGAATTCGCGCAAACCGCGGTTCTCGGAGGCCATCCTACGGCGGAGCTTGGGATCGCAATTCGCTTCTCGGATTTCAGCCGCAAAGAAGTGCGGCTCTTTGATCGCGCTCATGTAAACCTGGGGATGCTGGTCGAGATAGCGGTAGAGTGACGTCGTGCCCGCTTTGGGAGCGCCAACGATGAAGAAGTTCGGGAGCCTGGGCATTGGAGCGCGACAGTAATACTAACACCAGTGCCTCATGCGATGAGGCAGTTCCGAAGCCCTCTAGCTCCTATCCCGAGCCCGCCTTGACACCAGAGTTTTCAACGTCTACCATCGCAATGTCCGGGAGTGTGTCGTGGCGGAGCCGGCGCGGCCCAGTAGCTGTGAAGGATTTCCTCACTTAATTTCCGTTAGTCGAACAGGCGGGTTCAACCAGGAGGGGGCGTGAACTTTTCCCAAAGCTTCATTCGCAGGCCGATCGCTACCAGCTTGCTGATGTTAGCCATCGCTATGTTCGGCGTGATTGCCTACCTGGCATTGCCCGTCAGCGACCTGCCACAAGTGGACTACCCCACGATTCAGGTGCAAGCCAGCCTTCCCGGCGCCAGTCCCGAGACCATGGCGTCCTCCGTGGCCACGGTGTTGGAGCGCCAGTTCACGACCATCGCCGGCCTGGACTCGATGATCTCGCAGAGTACCATGGGCGGCACCAACATCACTCTGCAATTCAATTTGAGCCGCGATATCGATGGCGCAGCCGTAGATGTGGAGACGGCGATTGCGGCGGCTACGCCTTTACTGCCGGCCGGCATGCCGACACCCCCATCCTTTAATAAGCAGAACCCGGCCGACGATCCGATCATTCAATTGGCGATGACCTCGCCAACCATGCTTCTCTCGGATCTGGACGAGTACGGCGAGACCATGGTGGCGACGCGAATCTCGATGGTCCCGGGAGTTGCCAAGGTCAACATCTGGGGCTCCGCCAAATACGCCGTCCGCGTGCAGATGGACCCCAATGCGCTGGCCACACGGCAGATCGGTCTCAACGAGATCAACGACGCCATTAACAACTGGAATGTGAACATCCCGACCGGCACGCTGTATGGGCCGCACAAATCCTATAACGTCCTCGCCAACGGCCAGCTTCGCCATGCGGTGGATTACGGGCCGATCATCGTCGCTTACCGCAACGGGGCGCCCGTCCGTTTGCATGAAGTGGCGCACGTGATCGATAGCGTGCAGGACGACAAGCAAATGGCGCAGATGTACGGCCGCGAATTTGGCCGGGAGGGCGCCAACGTCGTACAGCTCCAGGTGACGCGCCAGCCCGGCAGCAACACCATCCAGGTAATTAACCAGATCCGGGCGCTGATGCCGTTCTTCAATTCACAGATCCCGCCCAGCGCGCACCTGATTATCCGCGGTGACCGGGGGCGCAACATTCGCGAGGCATTCAAAGATATTCAATTCACCATGGTGGCCACGCTTGGGCTGGTGATCATGGTGATTTTCCTGTTCCTGCGCAACCTCTCCGCAACCATGATCCCGGCCATGGCGCTGCCCTTTTCGATCCTGGGCACGTTCTCCGTGATGTACCTGCTGAATTTCAGCATGAACAACATCTCGATGATGGCGCTGATTCTATCGGTCGGATTCGTGGTGGATGATGCCATCGTGATGCTGGAGAACATCGTGCGGCACATCGAGAAGGGGGAAAAGCCGCTGGTCGCCGCCTTGAACGGTTCCAAGGAAATCGGCTTCACCATTGTCTCGATGACTCTCTCGCTGGCGGCGGTGTTCATTCCCATCCTCTTTATGTCGGGGATTCTGGGGCGGCTGTTCCGTGAATTCGCGGTCACGATCTGCGCCGCGATTCTCATTTCGGGCCTGGTCTCGGTGACGTTGACTCCCATGTTGTGCAGCCGCTTCCTGCGAGAGCCAAAAACCGAAACGCACGGTTTCCTGTACCGGTGGATTGAGTGGGCTTTCGAAGGCACGCGGAATTCCTACGGCCGCAGCTTGACTTGGGTGCTTGCGCATCGCCCGGTAATGCTGGTCACGTTCCTGGCGGTTGTGGGAGCGACGGCGTATTTGTACGTCGCCGTGCCAAAAGGATTCATTCCCGACACCGACAACGATCAGTTCAATGTCAGCATGAACGCAGCCCAGGGCACTTCGTATTACCAGATGGTCCGGTACGGCCAGATGGTAGCCAATACCGTGATTCGCGACCCCGACGTCGATAGCTTCTTTATGAGGACCGGAGGCGGCGGGGGTGGCTGGGGTGGCGCCAATAGCGGCAATCTGGACGTGATGCTCAAGCCGAGGAAACAGCGGAAGGCCACGGTCAACGAGATTGTAAACCGCATCCGTCCGCGGGTCGCCAACTTTCCGGGACTGCGCGTCACCATGCGGATTCCCCAGGCCATCCGGGTGGGCGGACGCAACTCGAGTTCGTCTTACGATTACACGCTATACGGGCCGGACACGGAAGATCTCTATCAGCAAGCGCCTCGCCTCGAAGAGGCCATGATGCACATTCCCGGCCTGGTGGATGTGATCAGCGATTTGCAGATCAAGAATCCGCAGATCCGGATCACCCTCGATCGGGATCGGGCCGCCGCTTTAGGCGTGGACTGGAACAACATCGCCACGATGTTGTACGACGCGTTTGGCCCACAGCTGGTCTCGACGATTTACGGCACCAACAACCAGTATCGCGTTCTCCTCGAACTGCTGCCTCAGTATCAGCGGCAAGAGGATTCGCTCAAGTTGCTCTATCTCAAATCGAACACCGGCCAGTTGGTTCCGCTGGACGCCATCGCGCATCTCAAGCTGAATGCCGGCCCCAATAGCATCCCGCACTCGGGCCAGTTGCCCTCGGTCACCATCTCGTTCGGTTTGCGCCCGGGAGTATCCCTCGGCCAGGCGACCGACGCGATCGAGCAGGCCGCGCGGGATATTCTGCCCGCCAACATCACGGGCACCTTCCAGGGCGCCGCCAAGTTGTTCCAGGATTCGATGCGGAACATGGGGCTCCTTCTGGTGATCGCGATTCTGGTCGTCTATATTGTGCTCGGGGTTCTGTACGAAAGCTACATCCATCCGCTGACGATTCTCTCCGGGCTGCCCTCGGCGGGCTTTGGCGCGCTGCTGACGTTGCTGCTGTTTAAGATCGATCTGAGCATCTACAGCTTTGTCGGGTTGATCATGCTGATCGGCATCGTGAAAAAGAACGCCATTATGCAGATCGATTTCGCGTTGGAAGTCGAACGCAAGGAACACAAGACTCCCGTGCAGGCGATTTACGAGGGCTGCATGATCCGCTTCCGGCCGATCATGATGACCACGATGGCGGCACTATTGGGCGGACTGCCAGTCGCGCTGGGCCTGGGCGCCGGCGGCGAATCACGGCGCCCGTTAGGCATGGCGGTGGTGGGTGGCTTAGCCTTCTCGCAGTTGATGACTCTTTACTTGACCCCGGTGGTGTATACGTACATGTCGGCGATCCTGGAACGGTGGCGCTCCCCGAAGCGATTGAGCGGGGTGATGGGCGCCGCGCCGGCGATGCAGTCCGGAGACTAGCAACGCCGCGCCGCATCAAGACTTCCCTGTCCGGTTCTCCAGCAGCTCCTTCGC
Organism: Bryobacteraceae bacterium; assembly: GCA_035516375.1. Taxonomy (GTDB): domain Bacteria; phylum Acidobacteriota; class Terriglobia; order Bryobacterales; family Bryobacteraceae; genus PSRJ01. The sequence continues at coordinate 34,749 of DATJAK010000151.1, read as the reverse complement.
GACGGCCGCGGTATTGGCGTGAATCGTGATGGTGTCCTCGACGCTGGCGGCGTAACCGCCCGCGAGCACCGACGCCACCGGAATTTTCGCGCGCAAGCCGGTACCGATCACCAGACGGTCTCGCTCCATCAGGCCTCGGAACGTGAGGGCCAAACCCCCGAGCTGATCTTCGCCATACGGGTCTGCCCCCGCCACGTAGATCAATAACTCCGGTCGAAACATGGTGAGCGCGGCTCTCAGGCCGTTGTCCAGTTTATCGAGGTAGTCCTGGTCGCCCGTGCCGTCGGCCAAGTGAATATCGAGACTCGAGAGCGGCTTCTCGCTTGGGTAATTGTTGGCTTGATGGATGGAAAGCGTGAACACCGACTGGTCGCCGGCGAACAGCGCGGCCGTGCCGTTGCCATGGTGAACATCGCAGTCCACCACCATCGCGCGGCGGATGACGCCATCCTTCTGCAGCCGGCGCACGGCCACGGCGATGTCATTGATGGCGCAAAAGCCTTCCCCGTGGCCGGCGAAAGCATGGTGGAAGCCTCCGCCGACGTTGAAGCCGAAACCCGTTTGGAGCGCCAGCCGCGCTGCCAGAATGGTGCCGCCCGCAGCCGCCCAAAAAGCCTCCACCATGTGCCGCGAGTACGGAATTTCCAGCTTGAGAATCTCGTGGTAGGCGAGCGTGCCGTTCTGCAGCTTGGCGACCCACTCCGGAGCGTGAACCAGCAGGATGTCCGCGTCGGTGGCCGGGTCGGGAGTGACGAAATCATCCTCAGTGCAGAAACGCGTGCGCAGCATTCGGTCGCGCAACCGGCTGTATTTTTGCGACGGGAAGACATGCGGCCCGAGGTTCAGATCGTATTTGGGGTGATACACCAACCGGAACGGAAGCATCGGGATCAGGTGGGCTCGGCCTGGAGTGCGGTGACCACGGCTACGTGGTAGATGTCGTCCACCGAGCAGCCGCGGGAAAGATCATTGGCGGGCTTGGCCAGGCCTTGCAGGAACGGTCCGACGGCCGCTGCCCCGCCCAGCCGCTCCAGGAGCTTATAGGCGATATTGGCGGCTGCGAGATTCGGAAAGACCAGCGTATTGGCGCGGCCCGCTACTCGCGAGCCGGGGGCCTTGCTATTGCCCACCAGCGCATTTACCGCGGCATCCGCCTGCAATTCGCCGTCGATCACCATCTCAGGCGCGCGGGCGCGCACGATCCGCAGAGCTTCGATGACACCATCCACCTGAGGATGCCGGGCGCTGCCTTTGGTGGAGAAACTGAGCAGCGCGACGATCGGTTCGGTGCCCAGCAGCGTGCGGGTGCTGTGCGCGGTCGCGATGGCGATCTCAGCCAGTTCGGTGGGCGATGGATCCACTACGACCGCGCAGTCCGCGAACGTCATCAGGCCGTTGTACCCTTGTGACCGGTCGGCGAGCGCCATCACGAAGACGCTCGAGACCAGGCGCACGCGCGGGTCCGGGCCGATCGAATGCAGTGCGGCGCGTACGGTTTCAGCGGTCGTGTTTGCGGCTCCGCCAACCGTGCCATCGGCGTCGCCGGCCGCCACCATCAGGGCCGCAAAGTACAATGGCCGCCGGGCGATCTCGCCCGCCTCCACTTGTGTGATGCCTTTTGCGCGGCGCCGTTCGTAGTAGAGCGCCGCGAACTTTTCGGTTGCGGGCCAGTGCGCCGGGTCGGCGAACGTGACTCCGGGCGCTGCGCTTTGCGGCTTCGGCCCCACCAGCACCGGCTTCACCACGCCATCGCGCGCCAGGCGAGCGGCCGCTTCCAGAACTCGCGGGTCGTCTCCTTCAGGGAAAACGATGGTTTTCTGGAGCCGGCGGGCCCTGTCGATGAGACCCGACATGAATCGGGCCGCGGATTCAGGAATGGCCGCCATCGATGGAACCCTTGAGTCTAGCAGGTGACAGCAGCGCTCAGTCGCCCAGGAATTTGCCGAACGGCCGCATCCCTCGGACGTTGTCGCACACGGCTTTGAGACCGGCAGTCATGGGGATTGCCAGCAGCAGTCCGGAAGCGCCCCAAAGGAAACCCCAGAGCATAAGGGAGAAGGTGACGATCAGCGGGTTCAGGTGTACCCGCGACCCCACGATCTTCGGATACAGCAGGTTCATGGCCAGCAGGTGCAGCAGCGACACCGAAACCACCACCAATACGTAGACGGGAAATTGATTCACTCCGAGCGCGGCGAAGAGCGGTGGGATGAGGGCTAACGGAAGGCCGATATACGGCATGAGACTCAAGACGCCGCTCAGTGGTCCTACCAGTAGCGGAAACGGCAAATGAATCAGGCTAAACAAAACCGAACTCAGAAACGCCAGCAGCAGGCCCAGCAGGAAGTTTCCCACCACAAACGCCCGCACCATGTCGGCGATACCAGCCAGGCTGCGGGCTGCCACCACGCGGTCCTCGCCATGAAAAAACTGCAAGAAGCTGCGATTGATGTGGTCGCGCCAACTCAGCATGAAGTAGACCAGGAACGGCACGAACGACGCCATCAGCAAGATCTGGTAAAAGGAGCCCAGCCGCGAAAGAATGTAATCGCCGACCGGCGTCCGTTCCTCATGGATGCGAACTTCCGGAATCGCGCCGGGCGCCGCCGGTGGGATGGCCTGCTGCTGGTCTTGTTGCTGCTTCTGTTGAGCCCGTCTTCGGGAGCGCGTTTGTTCGGCCTGCTGCTGCTGCTGTTGCGCGCGTAACCGCTGCTCGGCCTCCTGCTGCTGGCGCTGGCGCGCGGGGACCAACAGGTTGTAGGTCCGCTGTTCGGCATTCTGCATACGTTGCTGAACGTTATCGATGAGATCCCCGATCCGCTGGCCGTAGACGGGCAATTCATCGTAAAGGCTGGAAAGCTGGGCGTACGCTCCCATACCGATGACATACAGGAACAACAGCGCCATGGTACAGACTACAAAGCTTGCCAGCCCGCGCGGGAAGCGCAGCCGCATCAGTACCACGACAAATGGTTCCAGGATAAAGGCCAGAACAATGGCGGAAATCAGCGTAATAAAGAACGCCTGGCCGAAGTACAGAACGGCCACAATGATGCCCCCGGCGACGATCGGCAGCGAGAACTGGCGCGCGCTGGAAATCGTCTTCCCGGTGCTGCTGAGGGGCTTGCTCAGTACGGCCACAGCTCGGTGAGACCCTTGTTTCGAATGTAGCATGGCCGTGTCGCTAACGAAGCGCCGTCTATAATGAAATTGTTTGCAAGCCGCAAAACCGCGCATTTTGGCCTTGGATCTGGGAAAACGGCGTATTGGGATGGCTATCAGCGATCCCTTGGGCATTACCGCTCAAGGATTGCCGAACCTGGAACGCACCAACAAACGCAATGACCTGGCAGCGCTGGCCCGGATCGCCGAGGAACGCGAGGCCGGCCTGATCCTGATGGGCAATCCGATGAACATGCGGGGTACGGAGGGCCGCCAGTCCGCCTGGGTACAGGAATTTGCCGCCGCGCTCAAACGCGCCACCGGCTTGCCGATTCAGCTTTGGGATGAGCGGCTGACCACCGTGGAAGCAAGCCGCGTTTTGCGTGCGAGCGGCATCAGTATCGAGAAGCGGGCGGCCGCGATAGACCGGCTTTCGGCGGTGATTCTCCTGCAGAGCTACCTGGATTCGTTATGAAAATAGTGCGTCTGGCCGCGGTCTTGTTGCTGCTGGTAGCCGTGGCAGCCGGTTATCTGGTCTTCCGGCTCGCCCGCCCGTATCAGGCGTTTTCGGGCACCACGTACCTCGAGTTTGCCCGCGGCACGCCCACCAGCCAGATGGGCGTACAACTGGCCGAGGCCGGGGTGGTGCGCAGCCGATTTGACTTCTGGCTGGCCCGTCTGGCGGCTCGCGGCCGGAGCCTGCAAGCCGGCGAGTACCGCTTCGACCGGCCCGCCTCGGCGCTCGAGGTGGTGCGCCGCATCGCCCGCGGAGACATCTTCTACTACGAGTTGGTGGTGCCCGAGGGCAAGAATATGTTCGATATCGCGGCGTTGGTGGAGCAACTGGGAGTATTCCCGGCCAATGATTTCCTGGCCGCTGCCCGCAACCCGGCGCTGATCCGCGATCTCGACCCGGCCGCCCCATCTCTCGAGGGCTACCTGTTTCCCAATACATACCGGCTCAACCACAGCACCACTCCCGAACGCCTTTGCCGCATGATGACCGGCAAGTTTCGTGAGGAATGGAAGAAGCTGAACACGGATGCGAGCATCCACCGCACGGTCACGCTGGCTTCGCTGGTCGAGAAAGAGGGCAAGCTTGCCGAAGAGCGCCCAGTGATCGCCGCCGTATTCGACAATCGCCTGCGCATCGGCATGAAACTAGATTGCGACCCAACCACCATTTACGCCGCTCTGCTCGAGAACCGGTATCGCGGGACTATCTTTCGGTCCGATCTGGATAGCGATCAGCCGTACAATACCTATCGCCACACCGGCCTGCCGCCCGGCCCGATTGCGAATCCCGGCGTGGCTTCCCTGAAGGCGGTGCTGGCGCCAGCCGATTCGGAAGCCCTCTATTTCGTATTGCGGCCCGGCGATTCCGGGGCGCATGAGTTTTCCCGGAATATTGCCCAGCACGAAGCCGCAATTGCGAAGTATCGCCGTGGCCTCCAAAGATAAGCCGATCAAACAGCAGGTGCGCGAGTTTCTCGCAGCGGAGCATCCGACCGCCATTACAGAAGCTGTTTGGCAAGGCCTGCTGATGCGCCTGGCGCCCGTCTCGGAGAGCTACCTGCGCGATCTGCTGCGCCAGACTGGCCTGCCCTTCGAGCAGCCGTACGCCGGCGTGCGCCAGCATACCTTCGAGGAATTGGAGCAATCCCTGCGCGAGCTGCAGCATGTGTATGCCGAGTCGATGAGTACGGGCAACCGTGATAGGGCCCGCTATGCGAGGCGGCAGGTGATCGCCGCTAAGGATCGCGCGCGATTTCTGGCGGCCAACCCCCGCACGCCTCCCGAGAAGCAAGCGCAAAAAGAGGAGATGTTGCAGTGGATGTTGGTGTGGCTGGAAAATCCGGGCGTGTTCCCCGCCTGGGTGGATGCTCGTAAACGGGTGCTCGAGACGGGGTAACCCGCCCCAGGGCCGCCACCACTTCGCGAGAGCCTCCCAAAAGGCTCGCCCGCCTGATCGCCTAATACGGCCTTTCCCCTTGGACTATACAGGAACCTCCCGACCGAGCCGATGAGAGACGTGTGTCACGGTGCGACTCCCCATTGCGCCCGAAGGGCTCTCGTAAACGGCTCGTACGGAGAAAAGGGTAAGGTACTTATGCAATTCAGGTTAGGCCTCGCGTTGGGATCGGTTTTCGGGATCTGGTTGCTCTCCACTCCCGCATTTGCTCAAGGGGTCCCCGCCGGCTCGGGACAGGCCGCTTCTCAGTCAAAAGATCTCTATTCCATGGACTTGGAATCCCTTCTCAACGTCAAAGTGACGACTGCTTCCAAGTACTTGGAGAATCTTTCGGATGCTCCCGGTGTCATGTCGGTGGTCACGCAGGATGAACTTCAACGATTTGGTGGACTCACTTTGTCCGAGATTCTGGATCGGGTTGCAGGCCTGTCGCTCAGTACGGCCTCCTTTACCGACCGCAGCTTAATCGCTGCTCGCGGCGACCAGACCCGGATCAACGGGGGACACATCCTGTTCCTGATCAATGGCCGTCCCACGCGCGAGATCCTGGAGGGCGGACTGATTGGCGACCTATTGGAGTCTTTTCCGGTGAACGTTTTGGAGAGGATTGAAGTGATTAAAGGCCCGGGTTCCGTTCTCTATGGTTCGAACGCCTACTCTGCAGTCATCAATCTGATCACCAAGAAGGCCGATGGCAACAGCGCCGTGGTCACGGGACTGGGTAGTCAGGGACAGGGAGTCGCAACGAACGGAGAAGTGATGTTCCAGCATGGCGCCTTCAGCCTGGTTGGCGCCGGGCAATTCCACCAAGATCCGGACTGGTTCACGCCTCTCCAGACGACATATGCGGGCATCGAGGATGTGGTGATACCCAACCGCAGCAAAGGCGCCTATCTTGGGATCAACTACAAAGGCCTGAGCCTGATGTCGTCCTTTACCGATTGGACGACCGGGTATGACGAGGGTTTGTTCGGAATAGGGCACTGGAGGCGGAATTTCGCCGATCTCGGCTATAGCTGGAAGGCCAGTCAAAAGTGGGACATGAACTTTGACATTACGTATACGCGGGCCACGCTGAATGCGCAAGGCTCGATTCCGTTTATTACCCGCGTATCCAATGAGGCAGTCGCCGAATGGACCAACGTGATCCGGCCCACCGACAAAGACCGCATCACGTTCGGTGCTCTCTACAACTACATCCAGGGCACCGAAACATTTTATGCGACGGATCCGAGCACGGTGATCGCCAACGGCAGCCGCCCGGGCGAAGCATTCTACGCGCAACTGGATCACGCCCTTCTAGAGAATCTAAAGCTGATCGGCGGTTTCCAGGCCAACAAGATCGGCAAACTCAGTCTCGACGTGGTTCCGCGAGGTGGCGTGATTTGGAATGCCACTTCGCACGTCAGCTTCAAGGCACTCTACAGCCAGGCGTTCCGCGCCCCCAGCCTCAACGAAACGCTCTTGCACTACATTCCGCCCCCTTATATTGGAGGCCCGAGTCTGCTTGGGGATCCGAACCTCGCTCCGGAGAAGGTGGCCACGGTTGACGTGGGGATGACCTACCAGAGAGAACGGTTTCAATTCGCAGTCGACTATTTTCATAGCAAGATGACCGACACCATCGTCCTGGCAGACGCCACCACCAACGGCCATTACGTCAACATGGGACAGACCACTTTCCAGGGAGTAGAGATGGAAGGGAAATATTACCTCGGAAAGAGCTTCTTCCTCATCGGCTCCGGTCTTTATCAGACCAACATCGACGGAAGCGGGAATTCGAACACCACCCCCATCCCGAATTTCGGAGGTAAGGGCGGCATCAGTTACAAGTCGGCGAACGGGCTCATCGCAAGCCTGTTCGATGCCTACCAGGGAGGGCTCTCCGGTTATTCCAACGCGCTCAATCCAAAGCCTGGCACCTACAACATGCTGAACGCGCAGGTGCGATTCGACCTTTCCCGGCATTTGTTCCCCGGCTCCCGGACCGGCTGCACGTTGGTAGCGCACGGGGACAACCTGGTCAATCATGCCGTCTGGCTCCCGGACTGGAATGATGCTCCGGGCGATTCGATTTTCTACAATCGCGGCAGGACTGTCTACCTCGGCCTTGAATTCTCGGTTAAGAAGGATTGATATACGGTGGGCCATCGAAAGAGAACGTGGCGATCTCCAGGGCAATGCGGTCGGGCAGAGTGGCGGGGGCGGCATTCGCCCTCGCGGTGATTCTTCACTCCCTGCTGGCCGCGACAATTGGGCCGGCTGTCGAAGAGTATCCGTTGAAAGCGGCCTTCATCCTGAACATCGCCAAATTTGTCGAATGGCCTGTAGATGTATTTCAAGGCCCCAAGGATCCCATTGTGCTCTGTGTCCTTGGAGCGAACCCCTTCGGTGATGCGCTCGAACAGGCTACCCGAGGCCGCACGGCTGACGACCGGAGCTTTGCGATTCGGCACGTCTCGGAGGTGAGGCAAGCTGCCGGATGCCACATCCTGTTTGTCAGTGTCTCGGAACACAAGCGGCTTCACACGGTTTTGGACGAAATCCCTTCCAGCGGGATTCTGACCGTGGGCGATACCGACGATTTCACCAAAGAGGGCGGAGTGGTCAACTTGCGGCTCGAAGGCGACAAGATTCGCATTCGGGTGAATGTCCAGGCCGCCACTCGCGAGAAGATCCGGATCAGTGCCAAACTGCTGAGCCTTGCGCAGATTGTGAACCCCTGACCGATGCAGATGGCTCTTCACTACCGCAACCTTCCGATCGAGCAAAAGCTCCGGTTGATCATTATGTTTACGGTCACCGTAGCGCTGCTGCTCGCCTGTGGAGCGGTTCTGACTTACGATCAAATCGTGTCCCGGCGGCAGATGCAAGATGATTTGGAAGTTCTGGCGGATATCGTCGGCTCCAATTGCACGGCGGCGATCACATTCGGAGACCAACACACAGCTGAGGATGTGCTTTCCGGGCTGCGGGCTAAGCAGCACATCGTCGGCGCTTTCATTTACGCCGAGAATGGAAAGCCGCTCGCTGCCTATTGGAATCAGCAGGAACACAAGTTTCCCAATCTCTCTCGAAAGGGGCCCGCTAGTTGGTTCGAAGGCCAGAAACTAGTCACACACCGAAGTATTCGGCTCAAGCGACAGGTCATTGGCGCGGTCTACCTGGAATCGGATTTGGCAGACCTGCGCACGCGGCTGACGCGGTTCGGATGGATGGTGCTGGCAATCCTGCTGGGGACGTCGGTGCTCGCCGTGGCGCTCTCCTTCAGACTGCAACGGGTTATCTCCGAACCGATAGCCCACTTGGCGAAAGTGGCGAAGGCCGTCTCGGAAGAAAAAAACTATTCCGTACGGGCCATCAAGCAGACCGGCGATGATCTGGGGCAGCTCATTGACGCATTCAACGGGATGCTATCGGAAATCGAACTTCGGGATGCGGAGCTCCTAGGCCATCGAGACAGCCTGGAGCAGCAGGTCGCAGCGCGGACTTCGGAACTGGTAGTCGCCAGGGACCGGGCGGAAGCGGCCAGCCGGGCCAAGAGCGAGTTTGTCGCCAATATGAGCCACGAGATCCGCACACCAATGAACGGCATCATCGGGATGACCGAGCTGATGATCGATTCCGATCTCACTCCCGATCAGCGGGATTGCCTCGACACGGTCAAACTGTCGGCTGAATCGCTCCTGGCCGTTATCAACGACATCTTGGACTTCTCCAAAATTGAAGCCGGCCGGCTCGACTTGGACCCGGTGACGTTCCACTTGCACGACAGCCTCGAGGAGGTCTTTAAGACCCTGGCATTGCGGGCACACGAGAAGGGGCTGGAGTTGTTGTTGGATATCGGGCAGGAGGTGCCCGAGTTTGTCGTGGGCGACCCGCTCCGGCTTCGCCAAATCATCGTCAATTTGGTGGGGAACGCGATCAAATTCACGGATGCTGGAGAGGTGGCGATGTCGGTGGGATTAGCGGAGCGCCGCGCCGGCCGGTTCTCGCTGCATTTCGAAGTTCGAGACACCGGCATCGGCATCCCTGCTGACAAACAAAGCGTCATCTTTGAAGCGTTCTCGCAAGCCGACGGATCGACGACGCGGAAATACGGCGGCACCGGTCTGGGATTGACCATTTCCAACCGGCTGGTGCGGATCATGCAGGGGCAGATTTGGGTGGAGAGCGAGCTGGCCCACGGGAGTTCGTTCCATTTCACTGCGTGGTTTGACGCCGCCCGTGAACCCCGGCCGGCGCCGCCGCCGCCGCACGATGAATCGTGGGTGGGCATGCGTGTATTGGTCACCGACGACAATGCCACCAATCGCCGGATTTTGACGGAACTCCTGTCGCGTTGGTCGATGCGCCCGGTCTCCGCGGCCAGCGGCCGCGAAGCGCTGTCCAGGCTGTGTCAGGCTGCTCAGTCGGACGATCCATTCTCGTTGGTAATCACCGATGTCCACATGCCCGGTCTCGACGGTTTCGAACTCGCCGAACGTATCCGGAAATCCGATCACCTGATCGACGCGGTGGTCCTGATGCTCACGTCCGAAGATCAAAGAAGCGATCTGGCGCGCTGCCGGAGACTGGGCATCACCGCGTATTTGACTAAGCCGGTTCGCCGCGCCGAACTACGCGCCGCGATTGGCGCTGCGCTGGAGAGTCGCGGGGAGACCGGCGATCGGATAGGGGAGCCGGTTGCGTTAGCTGATGTTGGTCCGATCGAGGCCGCCAAGCCCCAGCTCGAAATTCTACTAGCGGAGGACAACGTAGTAAATCAGCGCGTTGCGGTCCGCATCCTCCAGACAGCCGGTCACACGATCACATTAGCCGCCAACGGCAGAGAAGCTTTGCGCCTGCTCGATGAGCATGCATTTGATTTGGTACTAATGGACGTGCAAATGCCCGAGATGGACGGCCTAGAGGCGTCGGCGATTATTCGGCAAAAAGAGAGCGGTTGTGCGGCTCATGTTCCCATCATCGCCATGACCGCACACGCGATGACCGGTGACCGCGACCGATGCATGGCTGTGGGAATGGATGACTACATCTCGAAACCGATCCGCGCGCGCGCTCTGCTGCAGCTCGTTGCGAAATACGGGGGGCAGGCGAGAGCGCCTAGCGCGCCGTCATGAGCCGTTTCGCGGGTGCCGTGTACTCCTTCTCGGAAACTTCTTCCAACCACTTGATGCCCCCGCGGCTGATGTTGAATTGAACGCCAGCTTGATTGGGCGCCGCGCCATGCCAATGCTCCACACCCGGTGGGCAATAGATGGTCTCGCCGGCGTGCAATTCGATTACTGGCCCGCCCCGAACTTGCGTGAGGCCGACTCCTTCTTCCACCAGAATGATCTGGCCGCCATCATGGCTATGCCATTTCGTGCGAGAGCCCGCTTCGAACCGGAAGTGGGCGATGGCGCCTTGCGAGTTCTCTTCGATCCGGGTGACCTTCCCCTGAAAGTTGGGATTCGGCTGCTGTTGGGCGTGGGTTCTCCACAGCCCGGAAGCCGCGGCCAGCAAGCTCACGCATAGCCAGCCCGCCCAGCGAATCGATTTCCTGTTCATGTGCTCCGCCTCCTCGGTCGATCGCGTCACTTCACTGGCAGTATCGTATCACGATCGCCCCGCGCCGCCAGGCGTGTTTGCCGCGCGCCGCGCGGAGTTCCTTTTTTTTGGGCGCCTGGCAGTTGCATCCGGTTTTCCAACCGCTGGTACTCCGCGATGTTACTCAAGGGGAAGGTTCCGAGTAACAGCGTCAGCATAATAATCATCTATCTGTTCATTCCACGAGCAGTCTGAACTTTTATTCATTGGAGGTTAACTTGAAGCACCGAAAATTCTTAAGCGCGGCGGCCGTTCTAACCACGCTGGCCGGCAGCGCCATGCCGGCCATGGCCGAGAATAAGCCCGCAGTGCCGGCGACGGTCGGTCCCGTCACCGCCGCGATCACGCAGTTCAATTACGATGAAAGCGGCGCGGGGGTAAACGGTTTCCTGATCGGTACCAACACCTTACTCGTTTTCCTGCAGCCGGTCTGCGGCGGTGTCGGCAGTCTGGGCGCCGTGAATGATAGCGTTACCTATAGCGGCATCGCGCAGACGTTTCCATCCGGTTTTCAAACCGTAATCGTCACCAGCTATAAAGACGGGGCGATCACCTATCCACCGGCTGCGCCCCCGAAGCCGGCAGCGTACGCCGTTACGGCCGGCACAATCAAGCAACTCAACTACGGCGAAGCCGGTTTCATCAACGGCTTCGTTTTTGCCCCGTCGTCCGGCAATCCTGTATTCGTGGATATCGGCGAAGCTAGCGCGACGCTGACACCGCTCCTCACGATGGGAGCCGCCGTTTCGGTCGCCGGCGTGCTGGAGGCGCCGCCCGCATGTGCGCCATCCGGGGCCATTGCCGAAGTGGACGCAACCGCGCTGACCATTGGTACCAAGACGCACCCGATTGGAGGGAACCGCTAGACCCCATCGTAAGGCTGGCGGCGCGCATAGGGCCAATAACGCGCCGCCCAGTCGCCCCTCGCTCCGCGGGTGCGCCGCCCAGTGCCATGACTTATACTGTGCTTTCCGATGGCGCTGTTTAAGACCCGCAGCGCCGCCGTATTTGGCATCGATGCGCACCCGATCGATGTCGAAGTCGACATGTACTCGTCAGGCTCGGCGCGCGACTTCGTCATGGTGGGCATGCCCGACATCGCAGTTCGTGAGAGCCGCGAACGTATCAAGTCGGCGATGATCAATTCCGGCTTCGGCTATCCCAATAAGGCTGTCACCATCAATCTTGCGCCGGCCAACGTTCGCAAAGAAGGCGCAGGCTTCGATCTGCCCATGGCACTGGGGATCATGGGCGCGATGGGTGCGGTGGGCGGGCTCGACCGCCACATTCTAGTGGGCGAGCTCTCACTCGATGGCTCCATTCGGCCCGTGCGCGGGGCGCTATCGGTGGCAGTGTGCGCGCGCGAACTGGGAGTGCCGAACTTGATTCTGCCGGCCGAAAACGCAGCGGAAGCAGCTGTGGTGGAGGGAGTCAACGTGTACGGCATGCGGCACTTGGCCGAGGTCGTGGCACTGCTCACCAGGCCGGAGGAGTTTCAACCCACGCCGGGCGGCGTCCATCGCGAAAGTGCCGAGAGCTCCGCCGCGCCCGATTTTCGCGACGTGCGCGGCCAGACGATGGCTAAACGAGCCTTGGAAGTTGCTGCCGCCGGCTCTCACAATCTACTTCTCATCGGCCCGCCCGGTTCCGGTAAGACCATGCTTTCCAAGAGGTTGGCCGGAATTCTCCCGCCCCTCGCATTTGCCGAGGCCATCGAAACCACCAAGGTCCACAGCATTGCGGGACTGTTGCCTAGCGGCGCCGGCCTGTTGCACCAGCGGCCATTTCGGGCTCCCCACCACACGGTCTCCGACGCCGGCTTGCTGGGCGGTGGTGCCGGGATGCCTCGACCCGGCGAAGTGAGCCTGGCGCATAACGGCGTTCTGTTTCTCGACGAATTCCCGGAATTCCCCAGGGACGTTTTGGAGATGTTGCGCCAGCCGCTCGAAGACGGCTCGGTCACCATCGCCCGCTCACAGATGACGCTTTGCTTTCCCGCTACCTTCATGCTGGTTGCCGCGATGAACCCTTGCGCCTGCGGATTTTACGGCGATTCCACGCGCGAATGCCGCTGCACCCCGGCTCTGATCCAACGCTATCTCGGTAAAATCAGCGGGCCGCTGCTGGATCGGATCGATATTCACGTCGAAGTACCCGCCGTGCCCTATCAGGAACTGCGCGGCTCAACCGCAAGCGAAAGTTCCGCCGAGATCCGCGCGCGGGTGGAACGCGTGCGCGCTACCCAGGGGGCGCGTGGCTATTCGAACGCGCGGATGCCCGTGCGCCAGATTCGCACGCAGTGCGCCCTCGACGCTTCGGGCGAGCGCACCCTGGAAATGGCCATGCGCCGCATGGGTCTTTCGGCACGGGCGCATGATCGCATCCTCAAAGTGGCGCGCACCATTGCCGACCTGGACGGCTCCGAGACGGTGGCTGCCAAACATGTGGCCGAGGCAGTGCAGTACCGCAGCCTCGATCGGAATTACTGGAGTTGAGGCGTGCCGGCGTGTGCCGCATCGACTATAGGCGTAGAGTGGTGAGACGCGACCCGACTTCCTGCCGGACACGCTCGATTCCGCCGGTGATCCACGAGTTGGAACTCGCCGGGATCAACTCGATCAGTTCCTCGTACGTCCATTCCCTTTCGTCGGGAAACGGCATGTAGCCGGCCACACCCGCCAGCCGCCAACAGATTTGCACCAGGCTGAAGAGGTTCGGCGATTTCTTGGGTTCTTCATGGTGCATCGCAATTGCCACCACGATGGGATCGGGAAAGTTCCATTCCTCGGCGAGGCATGCCCCCGCCGCACAATGGTCGATTTCAAAAAGATCGCGCTCGGTCCGAATCAGGTCGAACCCGAACTCCGTGGAGACCTCCAGCATGCGGGAGTACTCCTCCGGATAAGCCGACATCAGGCCCAGTGTTCCCAGATTGTGCAACAGGCCGGCAGTATAAGCGCCATCCACCTTCGCGCCTGCCGCCCGCGCGCTTTCATCCGTTAGCACCGCCGTTACCAGGCTATGGATCCAAAACTTGCGGAGCACTTCGATTCGCAGCGATGACTTGACGACCGTACTCAGTGCGATGAGTGTCGCCATAGCCTTGACCTTGTTCACACCGACCAACGCCACAGCGTGCTGGACAGTCGAGATCTCGCGCACGACCCCAAATAGCGGAGAATTGGCGATGCGCAGGATTTCCGCGGTAAACGTCGGGTCGAGGTTGATCACCTCGCTGATTTGACGCGAGCCGACATCCTCATTGTTCACCAGCGCCAGGACCCGGTTGGCAACCGCCGGAAACGGGGGTAGTAAGCGCAGCGCCCAGGGCCGGGAGGCTTTTGCTAGCAATTCAGGCATATCCGTCGAACGGACCGTGTGGTCACGATACAGCCATCGGCGGACCGCCGGACCGACTTTAGAGTCCGTTGTTAGCAATTTTTACCGCGCCGCTCCCCGCGCTGGTCTCCGAGGTGTAGCGTTCGCCCAATGGTGATGGCAACTGCGCTCTCCGACCGTGCGAGGACCGACTTGCCTGATCAGTTCGGTGACGGCTTCTCCGCGGAATCGATTGTGAGAAACCCGACCGGTCCGCGATCTGCCTTTAATTCCACTCCCAGTTGTTCTCGCAAAGCCGTAAAAAGACCAGGCAAATCAGGAACGTTCGGCTGCGTGTCCTGGCCTCCGGCACCACCTGCCAGTCGGATTTCGGGCATCCATTTCAGACGAATATCATAACGGCCGTTGAGGCTCGTTTTGTCCCGGACCGGCCGTTCCAGCTCCGGCGTTAGCACCTTAGCGAGAACCGACATGGAAGCGGCGTTGGCCACGAGCATACCGGGTCCCATCAAGACGCTGCCTCGGGGCGGGCCGTCAGCAGGTGAGGACGAAGGGCCGGTTGCGTCGGGCGACGTTTGATCGGCAGACCGGCTCATCTTCACGCCGTCTTTGGAAATCACAAGAGAATAAGCCGAGGATACTCTCGTTTCCCGATGGAGCCGGAGATGAAACCGGTCCTCCAGGAGCGACTGCATCATGAGCCGCAGCTGAATCTAGCCCGTCTTCGGGTCCTCTGCCTTGCCTTCCACATCGAAGCGTTCGGACTTAGCCCACGCCGGTCCGCCGGAAGTCTGGAAAATGGGGACCTGGTAGGCGGTCGCCATGATCATCTTGAGTGTTGCGTTCTTTGCGTAGCCTCTTCCGTTAAAATTGCCAACTTCGGGTCGGCCCAGCGAATTGCTAAGTTTGACCGAGGCGACAGCAAACGCGGGGCGTCCATGGCCGGCTGTCTGTGCCACGACTTGTGCCAGACCCACCAAAAGAAGAAATACAAGCCAGCTCAATTTCGTGGCCATCTCTCACGTTCCGTCCGGAACTGCGCTGCATCGGACATTAGAACATTGGGGACGGCCTGAGTGAAGTGGCTCGGTAGGAACCGTTGCGGTTTTTGATCCGCCTTCCGGGCGACACGAATCGCTCATCCGCCCCACGCTCAGATCGACCGCACCGGCATGGCCACGATATCGCCGATCTCCATCGCTTCTTTCACCACAAACGGCTCTCCGTAACGCACGCCGATCTGGTTGCCGTAAAAGCGGGCGATGGCGCCCAGGCGCTCGCGAATCTCCTGCTCATCCGGAAACAGCGTGCCGCCTTCTTCCACCTGGCCGTATTGCGAGGTGTAGCTGAACAGCGCGCTCATGCGCCGCTCAAACTGCGCGCTGATATCCACGATGAACGACGGCTTCACGTCGGCGTAGAGACTCGAGTAAATGATCTTGAACGGGCGGTGCGGCTCAGAATACTCGTCCAGCTTCTTCAGCCCCGCGAGAAAACAGGCTTCGTATCCCATTTCGCCCGCGCGGTAATGATCGGGATGCCGCGCCGCCCAATACGGCAGAATCACGGTGCGCGGTTTCAGCTCGCGGATCTTCACCGCCAGCGTCAGACGCGCCGGTAGCGAGTTCTCCAGCCGCGCGTCCGGCATGTGCAGGTTCCCGCGCCACGCCAGCTGCAGGTGCTTGCCCGCAATCTCAGACTCCGCCACGCGCTGTTCCGGCGTCCCGCGGGTGCCCATATCGCCGGCCGTCAGGTCGAGTACTCCCGAACGGTAGCCCATTTCGGCCATGCGCAGCAAAGTCCCGCCACAGGTCTGCTCGACATCATCGGGATGGGCGGCGATTGCCAGAACGTCCAGGTTCATCTACCAGTAGAGGTCCTTGCGGCGCATGTATCGCTGCTGCGGGCGCATCAGGTTCACCAGCAGAATGCCGGACAAGAACCCGCCCACGTGCGCCAGGAATGCCGTTCCGCCTTGCGAGGCCGCGGAAGTGCCCACGCTTCCCACGCCACTCAGAAACTGAATTCCGAACCAGTAAATCAGCATCACCCACGCGGGAACATCCACGAACGTGATGAAGATGAAGAAAATCAGCGTGCGGATTCGCGACTGTGGAAACTTGACCATGTAGGCGCCCATCACACCGGCGATGGCGCCGCTTGCGCCTACCATCGGTACGCGCGAGCCCGCGGTAAAGAACGTCTGCGTCATGGCGGCGGCGATTCCACAAAGCAGATAGAAGACGATATATTTGCCGTGCCCCAGGATGTCTTCAATGTTGTCGCCGAAGATCCACAGAAACCACATATTTCCCAGCACGTGCATCCACCCGCCGTGCAGGAACATGGATGTCAACACATTCACAAAGTGAAAATTGTCGGGCGTCAACCCGTAGGTGGCGATGAATTCATTTTCCACAAACGGGCCGAGGGAGGCCTCGTACAGAAAAACCAGAATGTTGATGACAATCAGAATGATCGTCACCACGGGCTTCGAGTAACTCGGTTGTGAATCGCGTATGGGGAACATCTAGGAGGTCCGGACCGGGTAACCGGCGCGCGCCGCAACATCCGGATGGATGCGCCGCTCGCCCCTCGTCACCAGCGCGCGCACTGCGTCCACGCCGCAAATTCCTCCGCGGGCGCCGTATGCCGTGCAGTTGAGCGCCGCCATGGCATTGGAGAATTCGAGAGCGTCGCCGATGGGCATGCCTTCGAGAACAGCATAACAGAACGCCCCATGAAACACGTCTCCCGCGCCGGTGGTGTCTACGCAATTGACCACGAACGCCGGCGCGTAGACGAACGTTCCGCCTTCCCGCGCGAGAGCGCCGTGCGCGCCCAGTGTCATGGCGGCCACCTTCATTCCATAGCGATTCTGAATCTGCTCGAGCGCGCGAAACGGGTCGGCCTCGCCGGTCCAGGCGGCCGGAAAGTCGGAGCTCCCCACCAGGTAGTCGACGTTCGGCAGTACGCGATCGAAGCCCGCATAGATGGTGTCCACGTCCACAACCACGGGCATTTCGTGCGCGCGTGCCAGCGCCGCGGCGCGGGCCACCGCCGGAGTGTCATGCCCGTCGATGAGCAGCAGGCGGCCGCCGGAAATCTGCTCGCTCGAAATTGCTTCAGGATCAATGCGCAGGCAGTCATCCCGCCGCCAGAAAACGGTCCGTTCGCCCGTGGATTGGTCGATCACGATGTACGCCGATTGATTGGCGCAGCCAGGCCGCACTTGCACGTGTGCGAGGTCGATGCCCGCGCCGCGCAGGCTCTCGATCTGAATCCGCCCGCGCTCATCGTCACCCACGGTTCCGATATAGCGCGTGCGCAGCCCCAAGCGCGCGCATGCCACCAGCGCGCTGGCCACTTGTCCACCGGGGCTCAACACCTCGTTCAGGATTCGTGCCTTCCCGGCAAAGGCGGGAAAGTGCGGCACCGTGAGCAGCGTATCGGTGGCGTTCAGCCCCACGCCGACCACGTCCAACTCAGCCTTCATGCCGCACTGCCTTCAAACCCCGGTGGGCGCGGTCCCGTAGCTCGCCCAGGTTGAGGCCCGTCATAGCAGTCGCAATGGCCCCGCCCACCAACAGTGGAAGTGTCAAGGCGAAGAATAAGACGAACGAAAACGTCTTGGCATCGTTCTGTTCGACATCAAACAGGCCCAAAGCCAGCACGCACGCCGCTTGAAACAGCCCCACATTCCCGGGTGCGTTCGGAACCACCGTCGCCAGCCGTACCACCGTCAGCACCCCGCCCGCCACCCAAATGGAAAGGTCCAGGCCGTACGCCTTCATGAGCGCATAGTAGGAAAAAATGCTGAGAACCAGATACAACAGGCTGATCCCTATCGTCAGCCCCATGGTGCGGAGGTCGCCCATGAGGTGAATGCCTTCCACGATATGCCGCAGCGTGGATGCCCAACGGCTTTCGGCTATCACCAGATGGGCATGCTGTTTGTGAAACACGATCCAGATCAAAACCACCGCGCCGGCGAAGAGCAGGATTCCCAGAAGTTGCACCAGGATGATCAGGTCGCGTGGAATGCCGCGCACAAAGCTGGCGGTGATGATGAACGCGGCCAGCATCCAGAATCCGTCGATCAACCGTTCCACCGCCGCGGACGTAAAACTCAGGGAAATGCGAAAGTCGTTCCAGTGCGCCAGCAGGTAACAGCGAATCAACTCGCCGGTGCGCAGCGGCAGCACTTCATTGGCGAACAGTCCGATGTAGATCGCCTGAACGCTGCGCCACAGCCTGAGCCGCACTACGGGACTCAACAGCGTGTTCCAACGCCAGGCGTGAACGACATAGACCCCTAAATCGGCCAACACGCCGACGGCCACCCATTTCCAATCGAGCTGGCGAAGGTCCGCGGGAATTTCACGGAAATTGTAGCCCTTCAGCACCCACAGCAAACACGCGATGGAAACGGCATAGCCAAGCGTTTGGGGCAGCCAGGAGGGCATGCGGCGCTGGGGCGCCTCAGGGGGCTGTTCCATAGATGATTAGAGGGGCTGGCCGGCGGCTACGATGCGTGGCGCGAACTCCAAAACCCTATGATACCGCCAGGGCTCCGAGGCGCTTGTAGATTTCCAGGAATTGCTCGAGCGAAAGTTGCTCCGCCCGCAGGCTTGCTTCCGGCCACCGGTCGACGTTCTCTTTGCCGTATGTCTCCGCCAGATTATTGCGAAGCGTCTTGCGCTTGTGCCGGAAGGCAAGACTCACAAACGCCAGGAACGCGTCCGGATCGCCGACCGGCAGTTTCTGTTTCCGCGGCTCCAGCAGCACCACTGCCGAATCCACTTTGGGCGGCGGACGAAATGCGGCGGGCTTGACCTCGAACAGCCGCCGCGCCTCCATCCATAACGCGATTTGTACCGTCAGGAATCCGTAAGCCCGTTCCCCGGGTTTCGCGACCAGGCGCTCGGCCACCTCTTTCTGGATCAAGAAAACCGCTCGCGGCACATCCAGGCGCGCGACCTTCGTGAGAATCGGAGACGCCACATAGTAAGGAAGGTTGCCCGTAATGGACGCGTGTCCCCATTGCGAGAAATCCGTTTCGAGCGCATCCTGCGCCAGGATTTCGAGACGCTCCTCGCCCGCGAATTTGCGCCGCAGGTGATCTGCAAGATCGGAATCGATCTCTACCGCAACCACGCGGGCTGCGCGCGCAAGCAACTTCTCCGTCAGCGCGCCGCGACCCGGACCGATTTCGACCACTTGCGCTTCGGGCTTGGGGCAGGCTGCTGCCGCAATGCGCTCCAGCGTGGAGCCGCGGATCAGAAAGTGTTGGCCTAATTTAGGGCGCGCGGTCAGCCTCTGGCGGTTCGCCGTGCAGGAAACGCAACCCGGATCTTGCCCCACGCCGGCTGGTAGAAGAACATCGCGGGCGTGAATTTCGAAAACAGGATGATCTGCTGCATGGCTGGTGTCAATTGGCCTTGCTGCACGGAATAATCGAAAACCCGTCCCTGGTCATCGATGACCAATTCCACGACCGTCTCATCGCCCTCGGTAATCGCGTTCACCGATTCGAGCCGTGGCACAACGCCCGACCAATCGACAATCCGGCCATCGGGGTCGGAACTCAACGCCAGCGGCGGTTCACTGGTAGGTACGTGACGAAAACTCAGGTTGGGAACCAGCACACTGAACAGCAGCAACGCCGAAAGGAGGCCGCCGGCGATCGGCAGAGCCACGGGCCGCATCAAATTGTCGAACCCAAGCTTCAGCCCGCCCGCCCAATATTCGAGGCGTGCCGTAAAGCTGGCGCGGGCCAATTGCCGCACCCGTTCGTGGGACGCCAGCACGCGCAACTGCACTGCAAGTCCCGCCGGAATCCGCGGGCTCTCGATCTTGCGCAGCCCCCTCCGCACACCTTCCAATTGCTTCTGTAGCACACTGCAAGCCCGGCACGCATTCAGGTGCGTCAGTACCTGCTCCCGCTCTTTACCGGTCAGGATTCCCTCGGCCAGGAAAGAGATTTGTTCATGCATGCTTTCACAGCTCATACGATTCCGTTCACTCTGCCGTCTTCGGCACCAAACGCAGGGGACGGTTTCCGGCTAAGTCCCCCACCAATTCTGCCCGCAACGCTTCGCGGCCGCGCAGGATTCGCGATTTCACCGTACCCAAAGAAACTCCCAACACCTCCGCGATCTCTTCGTAGCTCAGATCCACGATGTCCCTCAATACCACTGCCTCCCGAAAGCTGGGATTGATTCTTTCGAGAGCCGCCTCAATCATGCCGGCGCGCTCGTTTTCGAACGCCATATCGAATGGCGACCGGCCGTTGTCGCGGATCGTCTCCCGCCAGTTCCGCGCTTCCTGCGGGTCCGTATCCAGTTCCACCTCGCGCCGCCGGTGCCGGAAGAACCACCGCCGGGCATTGTGCGCTTCGTTGACCGTGATCCGGTAAATCCACGTCTTCAGCGTGCTTTGTCCCCGGAAGGAATCGATGTTCCGAAAGACCTTCAGGAAAACCTCCTGGACGACATCCGCAGCCTCGGAGGGACTGTTCAGCAGGCGGACGGCCAAGGTGTAGACAGGCTGCTGAAACCGCGCGAGCAACTCTTCGTAGGCCCGCTCCGATCCGCAGCGCAGCGACTCGATCAGACGTTGATCGTCGCTTTCTCCGGGAATACCTTCCGAGTTCAGGTCGAGGATCGTGGTGGCCACCGGCAGCCTCAAAATTCAGCCTGACTTCAAGCTATCAGGTATCCGAGCTTGTTGCAAAACTATAGACCCCGCCCAGGTACCGAAAGTTCCCGGGAAAGGAGACCCCTTTGGTTTCAATGACTTGTAGGGCAGACGGTCGCCTTATGCCGTCTGCCGGGCGGGAACAACCGTATCGCGTCCGAAACAACCATGGCCGCGTGTCGGCCACCCGGGTGATGCAAATGCGCACGCCGCCGGTACAAAACGAAGCCAATTTGGGTGGCGACGATCACGTGTTCTCAGTGACTTGGCGTCTTTCGGGAAAGCCATTGCATGATTCGTCGGCGAGCTTGATCAGCGGAAACCAAGCGGCCTTCCTCGGCCGTCTTCATGCGCTGCTTGAGAATGCGGCTGGTTGTCGGGCTTATCTCAACTGCCGGCTCGTTCGAAACAAACGGATCGGCGCCCTTGCCCTTGGCCATACCTTCACAGTAGCCCGATGCAAACAGCTTGTCGATGGGTCCTCAACGCATCGAGTACGAGCCCAGCACCTTCACGTAATTGGCCCACCCGAACGCCAAGAACAGCCGCCCCTTTTTGAGCGGCTGTCGTTGGAATTGTCTGGAGAAGCATCGAGAGGCCGGTTTAGGGGAGGCCCATTTTGGCGCGAATTTCCTGGTTGTCCTCAAGCTGAAGGCGCTCGATTTCTTCTTTACGATAAGTATGGTGGTGTCCTGAGTTGCAGCGAAGAATGAGTTTTCCATCTTGCGTCGTCTGGGCATTCGCAGCATTCGTGTATGGGACGGCACGGCAAGTCTTACAACGGTATCGCAGGTACTCGGTCGTCATCGAAATTTTCCGTTTCTAGGGCATTGTTCCGCCCTAGCTCTGTATTCGGCAGGTCATGGTTTCGTTGTCGCCGGGGGCGGGACAGATGGTCGGAATCTGCGGTTGCCCTTCTGATCTTGATAAGGGTTCCCGATCGCGTCGTATACTGATCGAGTTTTCATTGAAGATTCCTTCCTACTGCCGCGGTTCGGCACCACGCGGCCGGGCAGACGTGCATCTCATCAAATCTCGAACCGACGTCCCTGGACCAGGTCGTGACAGTAGCTGGCCTTGCCAGAGAGTTACCCTCACCGCATCGAGTACGAGCCCAGCACCTTCACATAATTCGCCCGCTCAAACGCCGAGGGCTGCGGCACCGCATTGCGACTCATGCTGCCCTGCATCTGGCGAATCGAGTCGTACTCGTGTTCACCCATCCACAGCAGCAGTTCGGTGAGCACCGTGTCCAGGTAGGTCGCGCCGCGTTTCAGCAGCGCGGAGGTCATCATGGCCACCTTGGCCCCGGCCATCATGGCCTTCACGGCGTCGGTGGCGCTGTGGACGCCGCCGGTCAGCGCCAGATCGGCCTTCACCGTGCCGTACAGCACCGCGATCCAATGCAGGCGCAGCAACAGCTCGTGCGAATTGCTCAGGATCAGGTTGGGCACCACTTCGAGAGCTTCCAGATCGTAGTCGGGCTGGTAGAAGCGGTTGAACAACACCAGCGCATCCGCGCCAGCGGCGTCCAGTTTCTTGCCCATGTTGGCCATGGAACTGAAGTACGGTCCGATCTTGACCGCCACAGGCAGGCGCACTTCGGCCTTGATCGCCTGCACCAGCTCGACATAGCGCCGCTCCACCTGGTCGCTGGTGACATCCGGATCCACGGGCAGCCAATAAATATTGAGCTCGAGTGCATCGGCCCCGGCTTGCTCCATTTGCCGCGCATACCGCAGCCACCCTCCCTGCGAGGAGCCGTTCAGGCTGGCGATCACCGGAATCTTCACCGCGCGTTTGCAGTTCTGGATGTGCTCGAGATACGCGTCCGGGCCCACCACGCGCCGCGTCAGTTCGGGGAAATGCGTAAAGGCCTCGGGCCCGCGCTCGGATGCGTCGCTCAAGGCGCGGTCCAACTCGCAGCTATCCACGTCGATCTGTTCTTCAAACAACGACTGCAGCACGACTGCCGCGGCGCCCGCATCCTCCATGCGGCGCACCGAGTTCACGTCCTCGCACATCGGCGAGGACGAAGCCACCAGGGGATTCTTGAGCTTGAGTCCCAAATACGTTGTCGAAAGGTCAATTGTCTTGCTTAGGTCGATCATTTCTTTTCTCCCCCGTTGACTGTCATGTGGGCCCAGTAGTCGTACAGTTTCCAGCGGCTTTCCACGTCGTGCTCCGCCAGAGCCAGCAATTCCTTGGCATGCTCTGGATTGCTCTTCACCAGCATGGTGTAGCGCGTCTCGTTGTACAGGAAATCCTTCAACGCCGTGCTGGGCGTGCGCGAATCGAGCACGAACGGGTTTTTGCCTTCCGTCGCCAGATCCGGGTTGTAGCGGAACAACGGCCAGTAGCCGGAGCTGACCGCGGCCTTTTGCTGATCCAAACCGTGCGCCATGTCGTAGCCGTGGGCGATGCAGTGGCTGTAAGCAATGATGAGCGACGGCCCCTTGAACGCCTCAGCTTCCGTGAAAGCTTTGACGGTTTGCATGTCGCTCCCGCCCATGGCCACGTGCGCCACGTAGGCGGTGCCATAGCTCATCGCCATGGCGGCCAGGTCTTTCTTGCCCACCGGCCGGCCGGCGGCGGCGAATTTGGCTACTGCTCCGCGCGGCGTCGCCTTGCTCGCCTGCCCGCCGGTATTGGAATAGACCTCGGTGTCGAGCACCAGCAGGTTTACATCGCGCCCGGTAGATAGGACGTGATCGAGCCCGCCATAGCCGATGTCGTAGGCCCAGCCATCGCCGCCCACAATCCAGACGCTCTTCTTCACCAGCATGTCGGCCACGCTCAGCAGCTCGCGCGCATCGCCATTCGGGAGCCCTGCCAGCCGCATCCGCAGCATTTGGACTCGCTCGCGTTGCGCGAAAATCCCCGCCTCGGTGCTCTGATCCGCTTCCAGGATGGCGCCCGTCAACTCATCGCCGATCGCGCCGCTCAGCCGCATCACCAGCTCGCGCGCGTAATGGTTCTGCTGATCGACGGCCAAGCGCAGCCCGAGCCCGAACTCGGCGTTATCCTCGAACAGCGAATTCGACCACGTCGGGCCGCGGCCTTCCTCGTTCACGCAGTACGGAGTGGTCGGAAGATTGCCGCCGTAGATCGACGAGCACCCGGTGGCGTTGGCGATCAGTACACGGTCGCCAAAGAGCTGGGTCATCAGCTTCACGTACGGCGTTTCGCCACAGCCCGAGCAGGCGCCTGAGAACTCAAACAGCGGCTGCAGCAACTGCACGTCTTTCACCTGCGTGAGCGAGAGCACGCCGCGGTCGGTGTCCGGAATCTTCATGAAGAAATCCCAGTTGGCCGCCTCGGGCTCGCGTAACGGCGCTTGCGCCGCCATGTTGATGGCGCGGTGTTTCACCTCGCTCTTGCTCTTCACTGGACAGCATTCCACGCACAGCGTGCAGCCCGTGCAATCCTCCGGCGCAACCTGCAGCGTGTACTTGCGGTCCTTCATTTCCTTCCAGCGCGCCGGCACGGCCTTGAAAGTCGGCGGCGCGCCTGCCAGGTGATTTTCGTCAAAGACCTTCGCGCGGATGGCGCTGTGCGGACACACCAGCACGCACTTGCCGCACTGGATGCAGAGCTCTTCATCCCAAACCGGGATTTCGAGCGCGATGTTGCGCTTCTCCCATTGCGCGGTCGCGGTAGGGAAGGTGCCATCCACAGGCATGGCGCTCACCGGCAGATCGTCGCCTTCGCCGGCAATGATTTTGGCGGTGACTCGTTGGACGAATCCGGGCGCCGCGGCGGGGACCGGCGGACGAATATCGAACAGGGCCGTGACTTTGCCCGGAACGGGTACCTGGTGGAGATGGCTGAGGGCCGCGTCCACCGCCGCGAAGTTCTTCTGCACCACGCTCTCGCCGCGCTTGCCGTAGGTCTTTTCGATGGTGTGCTTGATGGCGGCAATGGCCTCTTCGCGCGGCAGCACACCGCTGATGGCGAAGAAGCACGTCTGCATAATGGTATTGATGCGCAGCCCCATACCGGTCTGGCGCGCTACTTCGTAGCCATCGATCACATAGAACTTCAGCTTCTTGTCGATGATCTGCTGCTGCACTGCGCGCGGCAGGTGGTCCCAGACTTCGTCCGGCCCGAACGTGCTGTTCAGCAGAAAGGTGGCGCCCGGCTCGGCGGCCTTCAGTACGTCGATGCGCTCCAGGAACGAGAACTGATGGCACGCCACGAAATTGGCTCGCGTGATCAGGTAACTGGAGTGCAACGGTGTCGGCCCGAAGCGGAGGTGAGAGGTGGTGATAGCGCCCGATTTCTTCGAATCGTAGACGAAGTAGCCTTGCGCGTAGTTGTGGGTCTCTTCGCCGATAATCTTGACGGAGTTCTTGTTGGCGCCCACAGTGCCATCGGCGCCTAAGCCGAAGAACAGGGCGCGCACCGTCCCGGCAGCTTCACTGGAAAATTCCGGATCGTAATCCAGGCTGGTGTGCGTGACATCATCTTTAATGCCGATCGTGAAATGGTTCTTGGGCGCCGGCTTCCGGAGTTCATCCAGGACACCCTTCGCCATGGCCGGCGTGAATTCCTTCGAAGAGAGGCCGTAGCGGCCGCCGATCACCTTCTTGCTAATACCCAGCTCGGCCAGCGCCGTGATCACATCGCAGTAGAGCGGCTCGCCCACCGCCCCTGGTTCCTTGGTGCGGTCGAGAATCGCAATCGACTTGGCGCTCGAGGGCAGAGCTTTGCCGAATGCGTCGATATCAAACGGCCGGTACAACCGGACCTTCAAAAGCCCGATCTTCTCGCCGCGCCCCGTGAGCGCTTCCACAGCCTCCTGCGCCACTTCCGCGCCTGAACCCATCATGACGATCACGCGCTCGGCGTCCGGCGCGCCCACGTAATCGAACAGATGATACTGGCGGCCGACGATCTTCGCGAACTTGTCCATCGCGTTCTGCACGATGGTCGGAGTCGCGCGGTAGAACGAGTTCACGGTCTCGCGCGCTTGGAAGTAGACGTCCGGATTCTGCGCCGTGCCGCGGAGCACCGGCTTATCGGGCGTCATGGCGCGGGCGCGGTGCTGGCGCACCAGATCGTCGTCGATCATGGCGCGCAGGTCGTCCACCGAAAGCTGCTCCACCTTGGCTACTTCGTGCGACGTACGGAAGCCGTCGAAGAAGTGGACGAACGGAATGCGCGACTCGAGAGTGGCGGCTTGGGCGATCAGCGCGAAGTCCATCACCTCTTGCACAGAATTCGACGACAGCATCCCGAACCCGGTGGCCCGCACCGACATGACGTCGCTGTGATCGCCGAAGATCGAAAGCGCCTGCACGGCCAGCGACCGCGCGGCGATGTGGAAGACCGTTGGGGTGAGCTCGCCCGCAACCTTATACATGTTGGGGATCATCAGCAGCAGCCCCTGCGCCGACGTGAACGTCGTCGAAAGCGCCCCGGCCTGCAGCGCGCCGTGCAGCGCGCCGGCCGCCCCGCCTTCGCTCTGCATCTCGATCACCGTGGGTACGGCGCCCCAGATGTTCGATTTCAATTCGGCCGACCACTGATCGGACCATTCCCCCATCGGGGAAGACGGCGTTATGGGATAGATGGCGATGACTTCGTTGGTCTTGTGCGCGACATAGGCGGCAGCTTCGTTGCCGTCGATGGTGACCTTAGGGCGTGCGTTGGTGGATGAATTGGGCAACTTCCCTCTCCTTCTTTCCGAAAGCATATTATAAGACCTGTTTGTCGTAAAAATCTACGGGTAATTCGGGGGACAGGGGGGAACTGCCGGCCGCGACTCGGCCACAATGGCCGGCCTGGCGGTGTAGGCCCTTTGTTATCAACGCGCGCCCGGGACGTAACGTAGGCCAGACGGTCGCCTTATGCCGTCTGGCATCTTGGGCCAGCCAGGCGCCATTGCCCCCGAGTTCCTTTTCTCGTATGTTGATAACCAGTAGATGGAAATTCACTTCACCCCCGACCTGCAAGCTCGGCTGGCCGAGCGCGCTGCCAAACAGGGCCGCAACCCTGATGATGTGGTGCAGGACGTCGTCGCACGTTTTTTCGAGGAAGAAGACCGCTTCGTTGAAGCCGTAAAACGTGGCGAGGCTGCTCTAGAACGGGGTGAATCTCTCGCCCATGAAGAAGTGGGCGAGCGGCTTAGGCGCTTTCTACAGCCCTGATGGAAATTCGCTGGTCGTTGCCGGCCGCCGAAGACCTCGAACGCATTTGCGACTGGATTCAGCGCGACAACCCGGAAGCCGCCCGCCCATAGCCAAGACTATCTACGAAGGATGCGCTGGGTTGAAGGATTTCCCGAGTCTGGGACGGCCAAGTCGGATGGGCGGCCGGCGTGAGCTGACCTTTCCTTCACTACCGTACATCGCAGTATACAAGGTGACCGAAAAAGCCGTCGAAATTTTGCGCATATTTCACGGCGCGCAGGACTGGCCATAGCCGGTAGCGGTACGTCGGCTATCGAAAACTTGGCAGAGTTTTCACAATCGCTACAGTTTCGACACTCACCCTCACGACTTGACCGACCAGACGGACGATGTAGCCGGGGTCGTCCTCGCGGTTCGGGTCGGACTCGCCTTTCACCTGATATTGGTCAACGACCCATTCCAGCGCCGAGCGGGACCCTAGCCGATACTCGAACACTTCCGCCGGAATGCCGCCGAGAGTGAGCGAGTCGTTCGCGCGAAGCGATTGCCGGTCGGTGCTCAGTTGCATTTTGACGACGCGCTCCGAGTAGGGGACATCGGGATTCTCGATGATTTCGAGCGGCCAGGGCTTGAGTGCGTCGTATTTGACATGCAACCGCGCCAACTTCTCGCCGGCTGCAGCGAAGGCGGAGAAGTCGGGCGCGAACGGAATCCGCGGTAGTTCGCGTTTAAGGTTAGCGGCGTAGCGTTCGCGGTAGTCCGGATGGTGGAGCAAAGCGTAGATGTAGTGGAAGACGGCTTGCTTGCTGATGGATGGGTCGGAGTAGTGCTGCTGGAATTGGGAGACGGCGGCGTCTTTGAGATGGGAGAGAGGAAAACATTGCGATCCGCCCTGCGGCAGATGGTCACAGACGAATTCCGACATCAGAACGAAGAATGGCCAATCGTAACCAGTTTTGATCCACTGAACTGGCCCCGAGATTCTTGGCCACTGGTACACACGATGGTTGAGAATTCGGTCGAAGTATAGCCATTTCTTATCATAAGGGCGGTAGAGAGCCTCACGGATCTGACTCTCCTTGAAGACCGCTAATTGACCGCTGGCAGCAGCCTGCTTCAGGCGGCTACTCCATTTAATGTGGTCGGGCCAATCGGCGTTCGCGTTTGCTTTGTGCCGATGAACCTCCACGTTGTAGTCCTCAACGAAACGTTTCATGCGCGCGGCCATCTTCCTCCGGTCCCAATCGTAGACGGTCTCGTCGCGGTTGGTCTGAAGGCCAGCGCCGTGCAAATCGAACAGGTCCTCGATTTTTGGGAATTGGGAATACTCCCCGGAGTTTTTGGCCACGAGCCAGTTTTGGTCTGCATCCGGAGTCAACGTCTGCCAGCCGACGCTACCGTCCGCGAGAGACGCTAGCTTTTCCGCTTTCCGCCACATTTCCGGCACGCGATGGTATCGAAGCCGTGGCGTGTTTCCTTTGTTTCGCACAGCCAACGTAATGCCGAAACCCACCTGAATACCGAATACGTTGTGGGTCGTCCCCGAAAGTTTTGGGTTTCTTCTCACGTTGCCGTGCAGATCTATTTGATCGATCCGCTGGAAATCGGCGGCCAAGTGTTTGCGCATGCCGTCGAATGCGATCTGGTCCACAAAGCTGTCATTTGATACCAAGCAGACGATGCCATCCCGGCCATCCAGGCGGTCCGTAGCCCAACGGAAGAACTTTACGTACATGTCGGAAAGCGCGTTCTTATTGGTTGCCTTGGAGTCCTTCGAGTACGTGTCACGAATTCGCCCGTCCACAACCTTATACTTCCGGTTCGGATTATTCTCGTTTTCGCTCTTCTGACCCACGTTATACGGCGGGTTGCCAATGATCACCGTGATCGCCGCGTTTTTCTCCCGCTCCACCCGCTCGGTATTGGCTAGAGTGAACAGGCCGAACTGATGCTCCTCAGCCATATCCAGCGTGTCCACAAAGCATAGTCCCTGAAACGATTCGTATTCCTGCATTCGCTCGTAGTAGGCGTGCTCAATGTTCAAGCTGGCCACGTAATAAGGCAGTAGCATCACCTCATTGGCGAACAACCGGTTGTGATACGCTTCGGCTAGCGCCCGTCCGGGCATCCGCTCAATCAGGTTCACGATGAAATTGCCCGTTCCCGTACACGGATCGAGAATGATCACTTCGGGAGACGCGAGCGTCAGCCCAAACTCCTCCTCCTTGAGCGCTTCCTCGACCGACTTGCACATATAGTCGACAATCTCACGCGGCGTACACGATGCCGTGCGTATCGGCGATGTCCGGCGAGAAGCGCTGGAAGAACTGTTCGTACACCGAGTTCAGGAAATCCTGCTTCTCAGTAAAGTGGCTAAGGTCGGCGCCGGCCCGCTCGATCGCCTTGTAATACGGATCGAGGCGTTTTAGAAACTCCTGTTTTGAGAAGCTGGTCGAAGCCATCGCCTCGATCACGTTCTCCACCTGCGCGGCAATGATATTGCGCGTGGTGAACTCCGGGTTCTGGAACAGATTGCGCATCAGCCGCTCGGTCAGGAGGTGCTGGACGAGCATTTCGTCCACCTTCTCTTCGGAGAGGTCCGGGTTCAGAGACGTCCGGCAGAGAGTGAGGAATTCCGCGAATGCCTCGCGGAATTTCTTGTTCTTCTTGTGCGCCTCGGCGATGTGCTCGCGGAGCGACTGTGCCAGGTCAGGAATCCGGCTCTTGAACTCGTTGGAATTCGCGCTCGTCGGATTCGTCGTGGGAGAGGAACTGGTTCAGAAGATCCGCAACCTTTACCGGTTCACCGAGTGCGAACTCTCCCGCTTCGGCCTTGTCCTGATACAGAACCGCTATCTGCGTATCCTCAAAAATCGTATTGCGGGCCGGATAGCCGGCTTTGAGTTTCTTTTCAATTTCCGCGCCCAGTTTGTCGGAGGTGTCCTTGGCTTCCCACCAGCCGCGCGCCAGGCGGAACTCATCGCGCACCGTACCGTCCGGGACCACACGTTTGCCGCCGGAATAGGTTGGCAACTCCTGTACGAGGGTCCAGTGCCGCCGTTTAGCAGCTTTGTCGAGCAGGTTGTGGAAGGGCGCTTTCAAACCGAGCTCATGGCTGACGGCTTGCGACTTGAGGTGTTGCAGATCCTTGAGATAGGTTTTGATGATTGTGTCGTTGGCTGAAAGCTCAAGCATCCAGGTGTTTGTATCGTAACAGTTAGGTGATTTGTTGTGCGGAGTTTCCTCGTGTGTGAAAGAATGAAATTTATGAAGCGACCGTTCGCCGCGACTGTCTGGCGCGAGGGAAAGTGGTACGTCTCGCAATGCCTGGAAGTTGATGTTGCGAGTCAGGGTGAGACTGAAGAGGAGGCGCTCGCGAATCTAAAGGAGGCCCTTGAATTGCACTTTGAACCACCGCGAGCGACGAGGCCTCCGGATGTCCGCATGATCGAGGTTGAAGTTGGGGCGGCTTAAGCCGCAACCGTTCCGTGAGATCCAGCGTCGTCTTCAGTTGGCCGGCTTTGTCGAAAGCAGCCAGAAGGGCAGTCACGTCAAATTCGTTCGTCGCACTGGCGACGTTGTTGACACCGCCATTGTTCCCAAGAAACCAGAGATCCCGGTGGGGACATTGCGCAGCATCCTGAGGCAGGCTCACCTCGATCCGGACGACTGGGAGAAGCTCGGTTAGAGTCTCATCCCGGGCCTGGCGGCCCGCAAGTGCCGCCACACCAATGCCACCGGTAGCCCCACT
Organism: Bryobacteraceae bacterium; assembly: GCA_035516375.1. Lineage (GTDB taxonomy): Bacteria > Acidobacteriota > Terriglobia > Bryobacterales > Bryobacteraceae > PSRJ01. Next base: position 4,100 of record DATJAK010000151.1, on the reverse strand, counting down.
ACATTGAAGTAGCAGCCTTCGATCCGCTCGATGAACTTCGATGCCAGACCTTGGATCCCGTATGCTCCGGCTTTGTCCATGGGTTCGCCGCTGGCTACGTAGTCCTCGATTTCTTGTGCCGTCAGTGGCATGATCCAAACCTGGGTCGCGGCGCAATCGCGGATCAAGTTCGCTCCGCGGCGCAGGCAGATTCCGGTGAGCACTTGATGACGGCGGCCCGCCAGCGCTTCCAGCATGCGGCGCGCGTCGGCGGCACCCGCCGGCTTCGCCAGCATCTCTCCGTTCACCACCACGGTGGTATCCGCGCCGAGGACGATCTCCTCTTCCGTGGCATCGACTGCCAGGGCCTTCATTTCCGCAAGCCGCTGCACGTACTCTTCGGGCGGCTCTTCAAGTAGAGGCGTCTCGTCCACCGGCGCCACCCGAACCGTGAACGGTATCCCGGCCTGGCGCAGGATTTCGGCGCGGCGCGGCGACTGCGAGGCAAGCACCAGCATCGCTCCAGTGTAAAACGGCAGCCCTGTCGAGCCGCTGTGATCGATTCGACACAGAGAAATTCAGCGGAAGCCGGGAACGGAAATGCCGTATCGGCGTCTAATCGGAGAGGCCAAAACGGGTTGCACACGTTCCAGCAGGATCTGGTTTTCGCCATCCGGCAACTGCGCAAGAATCCCGGTTTCGCCATCACCGCCATCATCTCCATTGCGTTAGGAGTGGGAGCCACCACCGCGGTTTTCAGCGTCGTCTATGCGGTGCTGCTGAACCCTTACCCGTACCGGGATCCGGCGCAACTCGTATACATGAACTTGCGGGATAAAGCCGGCAACGATCGCGGCGCCGGCTTGACCGCCTTCCAGATCCGCAAGGTACGCCAGTTGCCTTCCATGGAAAGTGTTCTGGCGATGAATGAATGGAACCTGACCACCACCGATAGCGAGCTGCCCGAAGATGTGGTGGCGTTCTTTCTATCGTCCAATGCCATGCCCCATTTGGGAGTGCCGCCACTCTTGGGACGCGGACTAGTGGCTGCCGATGCGCCCGAAGGGCAGGACCCGCAGCCCGTGGTGGTGCTGGGATACAAGTTCTGGCAGAAACGTTATGCCGGCCGTGCCGACGTCATCGGACAGCGGCTCCAACTCGTCCACAAGACTTACACGATCGTGGGCATCATGCCGCCGCGGTTTACCTGGCAAGGCGCCGATGTTTATCTGCCGCTCAAGGTGGTGGACAAGGCGGATCTCTCCTACTTTTGTTCCTTGCGGTTGAAGCCGGGCGCTACCCACGAACGGGCCAACGCCGAGTTGCAGCCGCTGCTCGAGCAGTTCGCCAAAGAAACGCCGCAGCGCTTCCCGCTTTCGTTTCGCGTCCAGATTCTGGGGCTGAATTACTGGGTAGTCAAGAACCTGGGAGGCACGCTCACGCTGCTGTTCTCCGCAGTGGCACTGATGCTGCTGATCGGATGCGGGAACGTTTCCATTCTTCTGCTGGCGCGAGGAACCGCGCGGCAGCAGGAATTGGCGGTGCGTACCGCCATCGGCGCGGGCCGTGTGCGGATTGTGCGGCAGTTGTTGACCGAATTGTTGAGTTTGTCGCTGTGCGGTTCGCTGGCTGGATTGTTTCTGGCGGGCCAACTCATCCGCGTGATTTTGCGTTGGCTGCCTGAGAACCAACTCCCGAGCGAAGCGGCGATCCGAATCAACCTGCCGGTCTTGCTCTTCAGCATAGGCCTGGCGATCGTTACCGGCGTGCTCTTCGGCTTATGGCCGGCCTTTCATCTTTCCCGGCCCGACCTGGCGCGGGTGATGCAAGCATCCTCGAGGCGCACTACCGGAAGCAGTGGCAAACGCAGTCACGCCGCCCTGGTCGCCGCGCAAGTTGCGCTCACGCTGGTTCTGCTCACCGGCGCGGCGGAAGCCATCGCGGGTTTCCGCCACCTGATGCACACGGAACTCGGCTACGACCCGTCGCACACCATATCGATCGGAATTCCGGTTCACGAAAACACGCACATGCAATGGGCTGACCGGGCCCAGTACTATGAGCAGATTCGCGCGCGCATTGCCGAGATCCCACAAGTAGTGGGCGCCGGCATCTCCACCAACGCGACCCCTCCTTCGAACGGGAGGGATACTCGATTTGAAATCTTCGGCCAAACGGTGGCTCAGGAACAACAGGCGCGCACCAATTTCGTCAGTTCGGAATACTTCACCGTTCTGCGCATTCCTCTCGCCGCCGGGCGCACGTGGACCCGCCCCGAGATCATGCGGGGAGCGCGGCTGGCGCTGGTCAACCAGGCGTTCGCCCGGCAGTATTGGCCGAAAGGCAGCGCGCTCGGCCACGAGGTTCGTGTGCCGACATTGAAGGCGCAATCACCTTATGTCTTGAGTACTCCCGATAGCGATGGCTGGCTCGAGGTAATCGGCGTGGTGGCCGACGCGCGCGATGACGGCTTGCGCAAACCAATCAAACCCGCGATCTACGTGCCCTATACCATTTCCATGGTCATGTTCACGCAAATCCTGGTACGCACCCAGGGTGAGCCGCTGACTCTGGTACACGCCATTCGCCAGGAGGTGCAATCGATCGACCCCGATGAGCAGATCTTCGCTGACCCGCGCGACCTGGAGCAGTGGATCGTCCGGCAGCCCGAGTGGGCCGGCGAACGGCTGGCCACCGTCTTACTCAGCGGGTTCTCGGTCCTGGCGCTGGCACTGGCGGTGTTCGGACTGTACAGTGTGGTTTCGCATGCCGTCGTTCGGCGCACCAACGAATTCGGTATTCGCATGGCCCTGGGCGCGGAACCGGGCCATGTGCTCCGGCTGGTACTGGCATCCACCGCGGCCAGCGTAGGAGCGGGCCTCACGTTGAGAGTCATTCTCAGCGCGGTTCTGGCCCGCATCTTCTTGGCGTGGACCCACGAGACCGCTGGCGATCCATGGATTCTCATCAGCGTCATGCTGCTGCTCGCCGCCGCAGCTACCGTCGCATGCCTGTTTCCCGCGCCTCCATCGACCCCATGACGGCGTTGCGTTACGACTGAGGCCGGCAAGTCAATCCCCGCATGACCGCGAGGAACTTTTTCGCGCTCGCGCTCGTCATCTAAATCGAAGCGCTACAGTAAAACTATGCGGTTCTGTCTGGTTGCTCTGGCTCTCATCGCGCCGCTGGCGGCGCAGGAAGTCCATCCCAAAGATGTCCGCGACGCCGCCAAGGCGGGCGCCGGCGCTCTGCCGAAATTGCAGGAGTATCTCAAGAACCCGGATGTCGAAGTGCGTGTCGAGGCGGTCAAACAGATCACCGACATCGGCACCGTGCGCAGCCTCGATCCGCTGCTCCTGGCGACCCAGGACAATGACCCTGAAGTTCAGATCCGCGCGACCGACGGCCTGGTGAATTTCTACTTGCCGGGCTACGTCAAAACGGGCTTCGCGGCGTCCTTGAAACGCGCCGGCACCAGCATCAAGGGCAAATTCACCGACACCAACGATCAGGTGATCGATCCTTATATTATGGTGCGGCACGATGTGATCTCGGCTCTGGGCTTGCTGGCGCGCAGTGGCGGCGATATGCAGGCGCGGGCCAACGCCGCGCGAGCCATCGGCGTGCTGCGCGGACAGTTAGCCATTCCCGATCTGCTCGCGGCCATACGCTCGAAAGACACCGACGTCATCTACGAATCGCTGGTGGCCATGCAGAAGATCCGCGACCCCTCCGCCGCCACGGGAATCAGTTTTCTGCTGCGCGACTTGAATCCGAAGGTGCAGGTGGCCGCCGTCGAGACAGTGGGCCTTCTGAAGAATCAAGCCGAACTTCCCGACCTGGTCGACGCGCTCAATCGAACCAAAGACGCTAAAGTGCGTCGCGCGGCGCTGACCTCGATCGCTATGATGCCCGCCGAAAGCAGCCGCCCGCTCTATACCAAATACCTGAACGATAAAGACGACAACATGCGCGCGGCAGCGGCGGAAGGCTTCGGAAGGCTGCAGAACTCGAGCGATCTGCCCATGATTCAAAAGGCCTGGGAGGATGAGGGGAAAACCCCTGCGCGCCTGGCGCTGGCATTCGCGCAGGTGATGCTCGGCGTGCGGACCGTGAGCGAG
>DATJAK010000150.1:0-29681 GCA_035516375.1 Bryobacteraceae bacterium | reverse complement strand
TGGGTCCGCACCAAGGATGGACATCAGCGTCAGGCCCTGCAGGCTTGGCTGACACGGCTTGTGGAAGCCCTTGGCGGGCGAATTCACGGGTTCAATGTGTCAGTTGCACACGTGTGGGCCGAACAAGAGATCGAGAAGGGCGGAAGGCGTATGCCCGTCGAAGACAGCTACATCGCTGCGACAGCCCGTCGGCACGGGCTGACGATCGCCACCGGCAATGATCGAGATTTCAGGCGTCCTGGACTCAAGGTGTTTAATCCATTCAAAGAGCTCACCTAACCGAACGATTGATCCCGTCGCGGATCTCAAGGTCCAAGTTCGGTTACAGGCGACGCGAAATGGCGTCAGCGAGCACTTGGCCGTGCCCATGTCAGCAGTGGGCTACACGTCAACTTGGATTGGTAAGGGGTTGGATGTCGCCAGCATCCGGTGTCGGGTTTGGCAGTATAGTAGTGAATGTCACTACATTGTGGGGAAGACCATGGACAAAGCGGTTTCGGCCGCGGACGCGAATCGCCGGTTCTCAGAACTCCTGCGAAGGGTGAAGACGGGCCGAAGCGTCGTCGTGACGAGTCACGGCAAGCCCGTGGCAAAACTCTCACCCGTCATCGAGGACAATCGGGCCGCAGAAGACGCGCGCTCCGCCCTATTCGCCCGGCTCCGCAGAGAACGAGTTGTGAACGCCGGCCGCTGGACGCGTGACGAGCTGTACGACGACGCCCCATGAGAGTTGCGTTGGACACTAACGTTCTGGCCTACGCCGAAGGCGCCAACGGAGCGACCATGCGAGACAAGACGCTGAAACTGCTCCAGCGATTGCCACCCGGGGACGTCGTGCTGCCGGCTCAGACCCTGGGCGAACTGTTCAATGTGCTTGTTCGAAAGGCCAAGCGGCGCCCAGCCCGTGCCCGGGAAGCCGTGCTGAGCTGGCGCGACGCGTATGTAGTAGTCGAGACGTCAGTAGCCGTAATAGTCAGCGCAACGGATCTGGCGTGCGATCATGGCCTCACGATTTGGGACTCGGTCGTGCTGGCCGCGTCGGCGGAGGCCGAGTGTCGGTTGCTTCTGTCGGAAGATCTGCAGGATGGGTTCACGTGGCGAGGAGTGACCGTGACCAACCCGTTTGCGCCCAGCCTTCACCCCATCTTGGCGGCACTGCTTATGCCGCTCAAGGAGTAAACCCGCCGGCTTCTGGCACTGGCTCGCTTGGCAGTGGCCACCGCGGACGTACCAGCTGGAAGTTTCTCCGGGCTGCCGACGACCATAATCCGACATAGCGACTTTACGTCAAGTGATCGGCAAATTCATGGAGCGGACTTCTGACAGACATCTGGTTCTTGCACAGTCTTCATCGCAGTCCTTAGATCAGTATCAGCGAACAGCAATCGTCACGTTGTCTTGTGTCTCGTACCACTGCGAACCTTCCCCCGTTCGCAGTTTTAATGGAATTGCATTCCCCGCCGGAGCATCGTCCGGAATGATGATGTACATCTCTTGCATACCGCACACCAGCCCTGGAGCAATACCCGCGTACAGAACGAAGGCCTGCTTACCGCCCACGGTTACTTCCGTAGCCGCGTCGATGCCTTCCAAAATAAGTGGGTTCACGAAGTTATACGCGCAGACGCTGGAAGATTGCCCGAAAAAGCCGGTGCCATAGAAGGAAAGGACGCTTCCACGCGCGGCGGGCATCAGGGGCGAGTTGACCGAGCCGTCCGTGTTGATCGCAATGGCGGGACCGCTTCCAGCCTCGTTTAGGGTGAACAGGCTTGGCGCAAAGTTGGCAAGCCCGATGCTCATGCTGGCGGACAAAACACCCGCCCGATCCACCGTCACATCGGTAGTGGTGGCAAACACGGACAACTCCGGCACGATCGCGACAACTTCGTCTTCGCCCACATACAGAAGTTGGGCCCTCTCGCCGCCGATGACTACCGACGTGCCACCGATTGTATAGAGTGGTTCGCCGGCCGCGGGAATGGGCGCATACGGGCCTAAATTCGGTGCCAAACCGCTGCCCAGAATCGTGACCACTTGGCCGGGGGACACAATGGCGCGATGACTTGCGGAGTCTTCTACGGCGGAGATCGCGGGCGCTTGATCGGTCACTCGTAGGGACACCGGAACGTTTACGATGCTTGTGGTCTGGTCGGCGGCTGTCAACGTGACCGGAATGGTAGCGGTGTAGGCGCCGGGCGCAAGTCCCGTGCTATCGGCCTCCGCGGTTAAGATCGCATAATCGATTCTCTTGACATCGTCGTGACCAGTCTGAAGAGGATCAATCTTGAGCCAGGAAACGCCCGGATCGGCCACGGACCAGGATGGAACAGCCTGAAACGACGGATAAAGAGTGACGCTGCGCGCCTTAGGTGTGAGGCCTAGCCCTGCAACAAAGTCGAGAGATGGCGGATCGACGCCGAAGGCCTGCGCGGTCCGCAGGGACAGCACTTTCACTTGCTCGTTATCGGCTTCGGTGAAGGTGCGGGGATTGACGTTGACGCCGTCCCCCCAGGAATCGAAGTACCAAAGATTCCCACGCCAGCGCTGGGGTTCCGGGAAAAGGGACGTGAACTGCGTTGAATCCAGCTGGTCGTGCGAGCAAATCAGGCCCGTGCAAAAGCCGCCTACCGACGAGTACGCAACCAGAGGGATGTTGTTGGGAGAAGGAGCTTGAACGAACACGGCAAGGGCCGGTCCGTTTTGGCCGGAACCGACCGCGCCCGTTGCCCGAGTGTAGTTGTCGGTAAGGCTCGTGTCGGAGCTGAGGGATGAAACTTCGATGGGAATGTCGAACTGCTGAGGGTTGGGTTGGAATGGGTCCAAGGAACCGTAGCCGCAGTCAATCGAGACCTGAGCGCCAGGGGCGATCTTCGGGATCACAGCCCCCATAGGGCTCGGGAATCCGTATACGGCGGCCGAGATATTGGGTGTGCACTGGACTCCGTCGTCCGGGATGCGTGATACCGGAAAGTGCACTTCCACTGACTCGGCATCCGCTGGTCCGAGATTGGTCACCGTCACGCGAAACGGACCGCGGGGACCGTAGGTTGTCCCGTAGGGAAAAGACCCACCAACCTGAATGTCGCTAGTGGGTGCCTGCGCTGGAAGTTCGAATACCGCCGGATACGGTGCCAAGCCTTCGGTGTATGTTACCGGAAAATCGGACGACCCTAAGTGTCCCAATACACGAATGGAACCGTTCGCACCCATGGCTAAGTCGGTGCCCGGTTGCTCCGTGGGAGCGAACGGGGGAATCACGCCGTTCAGAGTCTGGCATCGTTCGACGTGATCGCCGGCCGCGCTTACGGTGAACAATGTGGCGGCATTTCGGATCCCCGTATTCTCCGCCACCGCGTGAACGCGACCGTCGGGAGCCAGGATAATGCCGTCCACTGCACACGGGGCGCAGAGAGCGGCACCGTAAATCAAGTTTGAGCCAGACGAGTTCAGCTTGATCACATAGCCGATTAGGTTCGAAGTGTCGGGATTGACGTTGCCCACAGACGGAATCGCAGTCAGCGGAGAGCCGATCCAAGTCAGGGCTGTAGCGAGCGGGCTGGGAGTACCGCTTCCCGTCGAGACTGCCCCTCCGATGTACGCAGCCCCCGAATTGTCCACCGCGAGCGAGGTCGCGCCATCCGTCTGCCACCCCGCCAGGAGAGTGGCATAGACTACGCTGTCCAGGCCAGCCGAGATCTTCATGGCAAAGCCGTGTTCGGCGGAGGGGTCCGAATTCGAATCGGCCTCCATGAATGCACCCGGCGTGGTCGGGAAGTTATTCGACGCCACCCGAAAATGGCCTACGAGGTAAACCGCACCCGTCGAGTCTACGGCCATACGCGTCGGTGTACCGGAGGCCGTGCTTTGGAAGGCTGCGATCCGATGGCCGGCTCCGTCCAGCTTATAAACGGCGATTCCCGAGGCGTTGGCCCCCGCCGCATACGTGTTTCCTGCGCTATCGGCAGCCACGGAAGCGAGGCCCGCCGGGATCCGCGCCGTAAAAACGGCCTGTGCCAGCGCATCATACTTCGTGACCTGATCTACGTTTGTCTGCGCCAGCAGAAAACCGCTGGGGCTCGCAGGCTCGATGTCCACAATGGTTGACGCGCCGGCCGCCGGCGTCAGGGATTTTTGCAGGGTCCCGTCGAGGTCAAGAATAACGATGGATCCGGGCTCGGGCTGGTTCACAGCCACATAGGAGTTTCCCGCCGCATCGGAAATCATGCGCACGCCCTGCCCCGAACCCAGAGACGTCCACCTGGTGAGGGAGGCGTACGTCGCCGCCCTCGAGGGTACCGGTAGAACTAGAAACACCGAAAATAGAGGCAGGAAAAATCGAGGCTTCACCTTGGTACATTCTAGCCCTGACTGTAGCCCAATTTGACCGTTGAAGTACCGATTTTCCGCGGCTGTAAATGGCGTTCTCGCGACCCTAGCCAGTTTCAGTCGATCTAGCTGGCGCCGCCCACCACCATCGCCACCGGAAACTCCCACAACAGATCCGCCACGCGCGCAGCAGTGTCTGGTAGATGAGGACCTCTTCGCCCGAGTTCGGCGCCAGCGTCCCCCGCACCGTTAGCTTCTTCTCGGCGTTCCAGCGTGTCCAGCGATCCAGACAGGCTTCCCACTCCTCCGGCATTTCCGTCAGCGCGTTGAGCCGTGCCCGCATATCTTCACTAGCTCTAACACACGCACCACGAGCGGATCAGCGCACGCTGAGAATACGTTTCGTCCTCATTTGGACGGAAAGCGCGCTACTCGCGGATTGGTGGGCTCGAGCCCCTGCCGGAGTTGGGAACGATATAGTGGCGCTACCGGAAACTGACCTGTGTACCCCTTTGCCGCGAACTGCTTAGAACCGTTGAGGTGGAAGAAAGGAACAGCCCGGAGCTGGGATTGCTTGGTGCGTGCCGGCTTAAGCTAACGCTTGTGGGGCGGGACGCCCGAGTCCCAGGCGACTCCTGGTTGGCCTTTTGGCCAAAAAACCAGCGGCGACGCTCCACAGGCGAGGGTACCTGCCCATGCCTGCTACTGGAAGATCTGACTTAGATTGGCGATCGATGCCTGCATGGCTCCCATCTTGGTTTGGGTGGTGCGGACGGATTGGGCTACGCGGTCGATTCCGGTGATCGGTAAGCGTAGGAATGTGGTGACAGCCTCGGGATCGCGCCAGCCGCGCGCCGTCTCATCTTCGATCACGCAAATCGCTTCTTTCGGCGTGAACGCCTGCTTATAGGGCCGCGGGTTGGTAAGCGCATCGTAGATATCCACGACTTGCACAATGCGCGCCAGCAGGGGGATTTGCTCGCCGCGGAGACCATCGGGATAGCCCGAGCCATCCCAGCGCTCGTGATGGCTGCGAATGATCGGGAGAACGGGCGCCAGCGATTTCAGATGACGGCAAATCTCCTCGCCGTGCTCGGGGTGGGTGCGCATGACATCCCATTCTTGTGGCGTTAGCTTTCCGGGTTTTAACAGAATGGAATCCGGGATCGCGACTTTTCCGATGTCATGCAGATAGCCGCCGCGATAGAGAGCCAGGAGGGCGGATTCATCAAGCGACATCGCCATCCCCATGGCCAAGCTGGTTAACGCCAGACGCTCACAGTGTTCGGCTGTGCTGTGATCGCGAAACTCGATCGCCTCTGCCAATGCGAACAGGGTCGCGTCGATTTGGTCGACGGATTCGTCATCTCCGACCCGCCGGGGCTGCGGATGTTGGGCTGCCAATTGCACCAGCCCGCTCCAGGCGCCCTGCTCGGCGGCGGGCAAGAACCGATTGTCAGGTCGGCGAGAATTCATGAGGCTACTGCGTATATCGGCAAAAGACGAGGGGAGCGTTAGAACTAAGGCAGATTTCCGGTCTGGCTCATTGGATGCTACCAGCGCACTACTGTAATTGCCCTCCAGGACGAGTTGCCGGCAGCGTCATAGGCAGTGACGATCACCACGTTATCGCCGATGAGCAACGGCACCTGCACGGACCAGGGGTTGGCGCCGGAGGCGGTTCCAGAACCACCCGTGGACGTTGTCCATGTAACGGAAGCTACCCCCACGTTGTCCCAAGCGCTTCCCGTCAACGTAAGCGATGAAGCCGTGGTGCTGACGATGGTGGAAGCAGGCGAAATGATCTGAAGAGACGGCGGAGTCGTATCGCCGCTGGGCGGAGCTGTGGTTGGGGCTGGAGTGGCCAGCGGAGTAGATGCGGTTACCGTCGGCGCGGTAGAGGGCGGTGGAATGGTTGAAGCTGGCGGATTGGCGGCCGGCGTCACCGGCGACGATGCTGTTGCGGTCGCAGGCGCCGTGAAGGGCGGTGTGATCGCCGTAGATGGAGTGGTCGTGGCCGCCGGGGTAGCCGGTGCCGCGGGGGCCGATGCCGCCGTGGCTGCCGTGGTTGTCGTCACGGTAGGCGTCGTCACTGGCGTGGACGGATCGATCGGCTGATCGGTGGTTGGAGCCGGATCGTTCGTCCCATAGAGCGCGCGGATCCCGGCGATATCGTCCTCCGATAAGCCCGCCAGGATTCGATAGTACGGGTACATCACCGAATCGGGATTGTCGGTGTGGCCGAGACCGAGGGCGTGACCCGCTTCGTGCAGCGCCACGCTGAACAAATCGATTCCGGAGGCCGAGGCGGTTTGCCAATTCTCGTCCAGATTCAGATGAATGTCCCCGGCGACCGGTTCGCTATTGGGCGGCGATGGATAGAAGGTGTGCGCCAACATGCCCGGTCCATCGAACGGGTACGCATCTCCGTGCTGGCCGCTGGCGAACTTGATGTCAATGGTGCGGTCGCCCTGGGGGTCGGGCCCTTCCGAAAAGCTGAGGTTCGTGTAGCTGGCCCACTGGTTGAGAGCACGGATGATTTCGCTGCGTACGGCATTCACATCCAGATTTGGCGGCAACGATTCAAAGGTGTAATTCAGCGCTACCTGGCCCGAAGGCGAAGAGGGCGCCCACCCTTGCCCTTCTTCCACATACTGCGCCACGACACCCGACTCCGTGAGCGCACCGGCACATGCGACCCTGGGGCCGTCGTAGAGATCCGGCGCCGGCATGATGTACGACACATCATCGCTGGCGGCGAGTTCCGGCAGCTTGGCGGCCGGACCAACCACGGCGAAGTCTCCGGGAAGCAGCCCCGCTTGGGGGATAACGGTGAAGCCCTGCTGCTCGATCACTTCGCGTCCCGTTTCCGGAGTAACGTCCGGAAACATCATCACCAGAAACGCGCCGCGGCCTGCATTGAGCAATCGCGGGCTAAGCTTGTCGGCGGCCGTCAGGCTGCCTACCGACTGCACCTCCAGCCCGCGCAGATCCGGGGCGGAGGCCGAGGAGACCATTAGGGTGAAATCCGGCACGTAGCTGAGTACGCGGATCCGCCGGCGGGCCAGTTCCGCGCGCACACGCCCATCCGGATAGGAGCGGAATTGCAACATATAGTGGTTGCCGATCCGTCCGGAGCCTTCGGCAAAGGAGCTGATGGTCCGATTCTTGAGGTGTATGGCGCTGCCGGCCGAAGCGGAGTGCGCGAGTAAAAGACAAACCGCACCCGAAATCCATCGCCAACGCAATTCAGACTGCACGGTATTTAATTCGACGCCCGCTGAGATTTTCTTTACGGTCGCGCCACCACCTTCATACACACGATGCGCGCGGGCTTCCTTCTCGTCCTGTTGTGCGGCGCCGCCGGGGCGCAGACTTTCAGTATCGAAACGGTTGCGGGAACGCTCAGCAGTGGGAATGGCGGCCCAGCCACGTCGGCGCTTGTCGGCAATATTCAGGGCGTGGCGGTGGATCCGTCCGGCAATCTCTACATTTCCGACAGCGACCACAACCGCGTGCGCAAGATCGACACCCGCGGCGTGATCACCCTGTTTGCGGGTACGGGCGTGGCTGGTTTTGGGGGTGACGGCGGTCCGGCAATCCAAGCCTCGCTCAATCTTCCGTATGGGCTGGCGGCCGACGCGGCCGGCAGCCTCTACGTGGCCGACCTGGGCAATCAGCGCGTGCGCCGCATCGCGGCCGACGGGACCATCGCTACCGTCGCGGGGACCGGCCAGCCGGGATCGGCCGGCGACGGCGGGCTGGCCACCAACGCGCAGCTCCATTCTCCGCGCAACCTGGCGTTGGATGCGGCCGGCAACCTGTACATCTCGGAGTTCGCAGGCCACCGGATCCGCAAGGTCTCGCACAGCGGCCAGATTTCCGCTCTGGCTGGCACGGGCATTGCCGGGTTCAGCGGTGACAGCGGCCCGGCTACGGCGGCGCAGTTGAGCTACCCGGCTGGACTGGCGCTCGACAGCCGGGGCACTCTATACGTCGCCGATTCGCAAAACCAGCGGGTGCGCATGATCCAGCCGGATGGGCTCATCTCGACGATGTTGGGCGGAACGGCCGGCACCGCGCTGCTCACGCCCACCGCGCTGGCGGTGGATGCCGCGGGGACCATTTACGTTGCCGATCACAGCAATGTCGTGCGGGCCTATACTACCGCCGGCGCATGGAATAGTTTCGCCGGCGGGGGCATGGCGGGTTTTGCCGGGGATGGAGGTCCGGCGGCGTCAGCCGAACTCGCGGCGCCGCACGACCTTGCTGTGGATACCAGCGGCCGTTTGTACATCGCGGATGGCGCCCGCCTGCGCAGAGTGGATGCCAACGGAATCATCCAAACCGTAGCCGGTGATGCGACTGCCACGGCCCTGGGCGATGGTGGGGATGCAACCGCCGCGCCGCTGGTTTACCCCTCAGCCGTAGCGCTCGATAACCTGGGCAACCTGTACGTTGCCGAAACGGGCGCGCAGCGTATCCGCAAAGTCACGACCACCGGCCAAATCTCCACGTTCGCCGGCACGGGAATCGCGGGGGACTCGGGCGACAGCGGACCAGCTGCCGGTGCGCAACTCAACTCGCCCGCGGGCGTGACGGTGGATGCCTTCGGCAACGTATGGATTGCCGACACCAATAATCACCGCGTGCGCCTGGTCACGCCCGATGGGAACATCTCCACGGTTGCCGGGACCGGCACGAGCGGCATGGGGCCGGACGATTTGCCTGGCCCCCAGACGTTGTTACACGCGCCCGAAGGCGTATGCGCCGATCATACGGGGATCGTCTTCATCGTAGATACCGGGAACAACCGCGTGCTGCGCGTCGAGGCGGGATCCGGTACCGTCGCCGCGGTTGCGGGCGGCGGCTCCGCGTCTTTCAACCAGCCTACTGCCTGCGCGGTGGATACGGCCGGCGACTTGTTCATCGCCGATACGCTCAACCACCGCATCCAGCGGCTGACGCCCTCGGGAGCGATATCGACGGTCGCGGGTACGGGTACGCAAGGGTTTGGCGGCGATGGCCAGCCGGCCACTCTGGCATTGCTGAACGCACCCGCGGGTATCGCGGCAAGTGGCGATGGCGATCTGTTCATCGCGGATACCGGCAACAACCGCATCCGGCTGGTGACCGCCAGCGGCGCGATCCAGACTATCAGCGGCAACGGCACAGCGCTCAACGCGCCAGGCGGGCTGGCGCTCGATGGCTCAGGCGATGCGTATTTCGCCGAGATGGGAAGCGGACTGGTTCGCAAACTGCAGCCCGGTTCAGTGGCGCTTCCGTCACCAAGCGTGCCGCTGCCGATCCTGTCGATCGTCAACAGCATTAGCTTGATGGTGGGACCCGTGGCGCCAGGAGAAGTGGTTACGATTTTCGGTACGGGGTTGGGGCCCGCCACAGGCGTCGTAGGCACTTTCGATGACACAGGCAAGCTGGCAACCGCCGCGGGTGGTACCCAGGTGCTGTTCGATGGCGTGGCAGCACCGGTCTTTTACGCGCAAGCAAGCCAGGTCAATGTGCAAGTGCCGTACACGGTGGCTGGCGCCCAATCTACCGACGTCGAAGTGCACTACAACGGCCAGGTAATCGGCGCGCTCACGCTGCCGGTGGTTGCGGCGGCGCCGGCGCTGTTCGGTGTGGCGATAAATGAGGATGGTTCCCCCAACTCGCCAACCAATCCAGCGCCGCCCAACACGACTCTGACCTTCTTTGGGACCGGCGAGGGCGTCACGGATGGAGCTAACGTCTCCGGCGAGAAGGCCACGGCGCCGTTGGCTCATCCGCAGTTGCCGGTCGCATTGACCGTGGCGGGAATGCCCGCGCAGGTTCTCTCTGCCGGTAGCGCCGGCGGATTGGCCGGCGTGCTCGACATCGCTGCCCGCCTGCCCGCGGAATTCCTGCCTTCGGGTGAGGTTCCCGTGGTGCTGACGGTCGGTACTGCCGCATCGCCTTCGATTAGCATCTGGCTGAAATGACGCTGGTATTCTGAATCAGAATGCCTGTGGCTTTGACGATCGCCGGCTCCGATCCCAGCGGCGGCGCCGGAATTCAGGCCGACCTCAAGACCTTTCATCAGTTGGGCGTCTACGGAGAAGCCGTGATCACCTTGGTCACGGTGCAGAATACGCAGCGCGTGGAGCGCGTGGAGGTGCTCGCGCCGGAGCTGGTAGCCGAGCAACTAGCGGCGGTGCTCGAGGATATTCCACCCGACGCGGCCAAGACGGGCGCGCTCGGCTCCGCCGCGGTGGTGCGCGCCATCGCGCGGCTGGCGGCCAGTTTCCCATTTCCGCTGGTGGTGGACCCGGTTCTGGCGAGCAAGCACGGCCAGCCGCTGCTCGACGAACCAGCCGTTGCCGCCGTCCGCGACGAGTTGCTGCCGTGCGCGGCGCTGCTCACACCCAATGTTCCGGAAGCCGAGGCGCTTTCCGGAATCGCCATTCGCGGCCCGGACGAATTGCGCCGCGCGGCGGAACACATACGCGATCAGGGCGCGCGCGCCGTGCTCATCAAGGGCGGACACCGGGAGGGACCGGCGACCGATGTTCTGCTCGATGGACAGACCTGGCGCGAATTCACCGCGCCGCGCATCGCCACGCGTCACACGCATGGCACCGGATGCACGTACTCGGCCGCGATCACCGCCGGCCTGGCGTCCGGCATGACGCTCATGGGTGCGGTGGAGCGCGCCAAGCGATTCATCACGGAAGCAATCCGCACGGCGCCGGGCCTGGGAAAGGGTTGCGGACCGCTGAACCACCACGCCGGAACCCGATAGCCGCACAGGAGGCAGGTCTGCTAACCCGCAACCCACCGCTCCCTGCGGTCGCGGCTCGGTAACGCGGTGTCGTTTTACGGAGCGGTGGGTTGCGGGGTCGTTTTACGGAGCCACGACCGTAGGGAGCGGTGGGTCGACTGCAGTAGAATGCATGGGATATGTCCAGCCCAAGCTACGTCTGCGGCACCAGCAGCGTTCCGCTGATCGGCGAGACCATCGGGGTGCACTTCGACCGCGCGGCGGCGCGCTGGAGCAACCTCGAAGCGCTGGTGGTGCGGCATCAGAACATCCGCTGGACATATGCCGAACTCAAGCGGCGCGTCGACGACCTGGCGGCCGGCCTGATCGCGCTGGGCCTGGAGCCGGGCGACCGCATCGGCATCTGGTCTTCCAATAACGCCGAATGGGTTGTCACGCAATTCGCCACGGCAAAGGCCGGGCTCATCCTGGTCAACATCAACCCGGCCTATCGCCTGACGGAGCTGGAGTATGCCTTGCGCAAGTCCGGCTGCAAGGCGCTGATTACTGCTCCTCGATTCAAGAGCAGCGACTATCTCGCAATGATTCGCGCGCTCGCCCAGGAGGGGCGCGTACCGCAGTTGCGCACCGTGGTGAATCTCGGCGGTGAAGAGCAGCAGGTCATGACGCCGTTCGCGGAAGTGGCCGGGCTCGGCGGCGCGGCCGAGCGGGCACGTCTGGCGGAGTTGGCCGGGCAGCTTCAGTTCGACGACGCCATCAACATCCAGTTCACTAGCGGCACTACGGGTTTGCCCAAGGGAGCCACGCTCACCCACCACAACATTCTCAACAACGGATTCTTCTGCGGCGAAATGATGAGGCTCGCAGCCGGCGATCGCCTGTCGATCCCCGTGCCGCTCTATCACTGCTTCGGCATGGTGCTGGCGAACCTGGCGGCGATCACGCACGGGGTGGCCATGATCTTTCCCAGTGAAAGCTTCGATCCTTTGGCGGTGCTCCAAACCGTAGAAGCCGAGCGCTGCACCGCCCTGCACGGCGTCCCCACGATGTTCATCGCCGAATTGGAGCACCCCGAGTTTCGGCGCTTCGATTTAAGCTCGCTGCGAACGGGCATCATGGCGGGCTCTCCCTGCCCGATCGAAGTGATGCGCCGCGTGATCAGCGATATGAACTTGCGCGAGATGACTATCGCCTACGGCATGACGGAGACCAGCCCCGTGAGCTTCCAGAGCTCGGTGGACGATCCGCTCGAGCGGCGCGTGAGCACTGTCGGCCGCATCCATCCGCACGTCGAGGTGAAGATCGTCGATGCGGTGGGCCGCGTGGTCCCGCGCGGCACACCCGGCGAGCTGTTGACGCGCGGCTATTCGGTGATGCTCGGCTACTGGGACGACCCGGAGCAAACGGCCCAGGCGATCGACCAAGCCGGCTGGATGCACACCGGTGATTTGGCGACCATCGACGAAGAGGGCTACGGCAACATCGTGGGCCGGCTCAAGGACATGGTGATCCGCGGCGGCGAAAACATTTACCCACGCGAGGTGGAGGAGTTTCTGTTCCGCCATCCGAAGATCGAAGCGGCGCAAGTGTTCGGCGTCCCCGATCCCAAATTCGGCGAGGAGTTGTGCGCCTGGATCAAGGTGCGGGCCGGCGAGATGCTGGCAGAAGAAGATGTGCGGACATTTTGCGATGGCCAGATCGCGCGGTACAAGATTCCCCGTTACATTCGTTTCGTGGCGGACTATCCAATGACAGTGACGGGCAAAGTGCAGAAGTTTGTCATGCGGCAAACGATGATGGAGGAGCTGGGGCTGCGGCAGCAACAGACCGCGTAGCGACCACAGGCCAAGGTAGGATGGTAAGCATCTGGGAGATATGACACCGGAAGAACGTTTCGAACGGATCGAGCAGGATCTGCATATAGCTTCAGGCTTGATTCTGCGCGTCAGCGATCAACTCGAACGTGTCAGCGATCGGCTCGACCGCGCCGTGCGTCTGAGCGTGCGCGAGGCTCGCAACGAACGCGGAAAGCGGCGGGAGATGGATCAACGGGTCATCCAGTTAACGAACACCGTGCAAGCATTCATCGATTCGATGCAGCGCGGCGGTAACGAGCACTCGTGAACCTTCTGAACCGCCAAAAACAAAAAGGCCGGCGAAATCCGAAGACTTCACCGGCCCAAGGAGATAATTAGAAGTTCAGGCTTTTTCGGCAGCGGCGCGCGCACGCATCTTGCGGGCACCGATTACCACACCGACCATGGCCAGGGCGATCAAACCGTAGAAGCTCGGTTCGGGGACGCCGGAGGGGGCGGTGATTACGATCTGGTCCAAAAGGAGGTAGTGACAATCGGCTTGGATGGCGATCCAGTCGAATTGGCCGGCACCGGTGCCGACACTCAATCCCGTGATGGTGGAAAAGTTATCTGTCTTAGTTCCGGCGCAGGTGGTTGCTATGCCGCAATTGCCATTAACGTCGAAAGCAGTCTGGGATTCGTTGCTCAGCGGGTTGGTGCCTTCACCACCCGCACCACCAGTACCGATGCCAGTCGGCGTTACACTCTGCTGGACACCGGTGTAAACGTTAATGCCCGTGTCTTGGGTAGCGTTTACGCCCGTCTCCATCACGAAGCTGATCGTCGATCCGGCCGTGACGCCCCTCAGGTCGATCAGGAGAACATCCGATTCTGTGATTCCATTCTGATTGGTGAACGACGTTCCGGAATTGTACGGAGCAATACCGGTGGCCGTGTTGCCGCCGACTCCGTTGTCCACGGTGAAGAGACCCAGAGTACCCGTGAACTTGCCAGCGCCACCATCGTCGGTCATTCCCGCGTAATTCGACTGGTCGTTGACGATCTCACCATAGATCGTAATGGGTTGCCCGCTGCCACTGGTCGGCGAGGGCGTGTAAGGGGTTGTTTCTGTCATGCCGGCACCACCACCAGAAAATGTATAGGTCACCGTCGACGCGCTGGCGATGGACCACAGCGATGTCGCGGCCAGACTCATTATCAGAAACAGCTTTCGCTTCATGCGATACTCCTCCGCAGTTTTGCAGTCGCTTTCTGTTACCCAATCAGGATAGACGAGACCAAATCTGGAAGCTAGACCCAAGTAAGGTGTTCCACCAAGAAAAGTACCAGCAAGCGTACGTGGAACCAGTAGTACCGAGTACATCGGCAGATTTGTTAACGGATGAGGCGCAGCAGATCGTTGATGGCGTTGGTAGTTTCTTTCGACGGAGATAGATCGAGGGCGCGAGCGAGTTCCGTCTTTGCCTTAGCGGGTTGCCCCATTTGATACCAGGCCATGCCGGCATGGTACGCGAAGTCGGGGTTGTTCGGATACTTGCGTGTTAATTTATCGAGGATCGCCATAGCCTGATCGTTCTGATCCTTCCTGAGATAAACGTAAGCCAGCGTGTCGGCGAAATAAGGGACGCTGGGGGCCTTTTCGGTGGCCTGTCTGGCGAGCTTGAGCGCCTCGGTCAGGTTCTCGCCATCCTCGGCCAGGGCAAACGCCATATTGTTCATACTGGCGGGATCCTCAGGCCGTAACTGCAGAGCGCGCCGCGCTTCGGCTTTGGCCTGATCCCTTTGGTTGCCGGTTTGATAGAGGAAGGAAAGCATGGTGGCGGGACGCGCGTCGTTGGGAGCGAGGGCGGCGGCTTTCTTGAGCGTTGTGATCGCTCCGGCGACATCGCCGCGTACGCGCAAAGCATCCGCCAGTTGCAGTTGCGGATCGATGGAACCGGGAGTCGAATCCGCCAGTTTCTGAAACTGTTCGATCGCGATGCCGTATTTGCCGGTTCGCATGGCGGTCACCGCTAGCATGTAGCGCACCTGAGTGGCGCCGCGCGATCGATCCAACTCGTCTTCGAGCCTGGCCAAAGCCTTGTCAGGACGATGTTGCGCCAAATCCGTGTCGACCAGTCCGCCGAGCGGGCGCAAATCCTTGGGATTCTCATCTTGAATCTTCTTGAAGATGGCTTCGGCATCGCCGTACTTCTTCTGATAGATCGCCAGGGCGCCCAATTCCAGCCGTATATCGATGGCTTTGGGATATTCGCGATTCAAGCGGTTGAGGACTTCGGAAGCCTCTTCGTATTGTCCCAAGCGCATGAGAGCGCTGCCACGCAGCATCCGCGCGCGCAGGTTATTAGGATCGAGGCGCAGCGCATCGCCGGCCCGGTCGGCAGCATCGCGATTGGCGCCTTGCTTAAACGCGATGTCCGCGAGCGCGACATACCCATCGACAAACCGCGGATTGGTTTTCACGACGTCCTGAAACTGCATGCGTGCTCCGTCGAGGTCTCCCGATTCCAGCAAGGCTTTGGCGTAAGTAATCTTGGCGAGGGCGTCGTCCGGGTTCTTCTCGACCATGGCCTTCAAATCAGCGACGCCGGCTCCCGCCTTGCCGCTGGTCGTTTTCCCCAACATCAAAGCCGCTCGCAACTTGCGCGCATCGTTGTCTTCGGGGTGCTGCGCGAGGTCGTCACTCAAAACTTTAATGGCTTCCTCGCGCTTGTCCAGCATGATCAGAGCCCGTGCGGTCCGCACCTGATAAGCAGGCTTATCCTTTCCATTAGCGGCGATCCCGATCTTGTATTGCTCGATGGCGCCGGACCATTGCCCCAGCAGGGAATAGAAATCTCCGGCTTTGAGGTGCAGTTGCGGGTCGCCCCCGGGATTCGTCAGGTATGTCCGCATGGTGTTATCCATTTCGGACTTTCTCCCGGTGGTCGCGTAGTAGCTGGCCAGGTCCAACAGATAAGAGTTCTGTTTGGGATTGTTCTTGACCTTGCGAATCAGAATGTTTTCCGCGTCGGATGCTCGCTTGGTGGCGAGATACATTCGAAAAAGCGCGTCGTACACTTCGCCCGAATTCGGGTTCGCCGCGATGAAATCCAACCCGACTTTCTCGGCTTTCAGCGGTTCGCTGTTGCGATAGAGCGCATCCATCAATCCCATGTTGATTCGCTCATCTTTGGGATTGCTCTGTTGCGCTTGCGTAAACAGAGACACGGCTAGCTGGGGACGCTTCTCCACCATGGCGAGGTAGCCTTTGATCCGCAAACCTTCGGCCGACTGTGGATCTCGTCGCAGCCACTCGTCGCTCATTCTAATGAGGCGTTGATAGAGGGAATCGGGACGCGAGGGATCGCCGATGAACCCGCCCAAGGCCAGATTGGCCAAGTCGCGCTTGGCCTGCCTGTTGTCGGGCATCAGGCGCACCGCCTGATCGAGATCCTGCAGCGCCGGGGCGGCCTCGTTTTGCTTCAGCTCGCACTGCGCCGTGCGATAGAACGCCTCGCCATTATTGGGGTCTTTCTGCGTGGCTTTGCGGAAATTCAGCTCAGCCTCGGCATAGTCGGCTTTCGCGAATAGCGCATTTCCTTTGTCGAGATAATAGGCCGAGCCGTGGCCGCAGCCACTGGCACCAGCTAACACCACCACAATCCATCCGCAATACAAACTCCGCCGGCACGCGAGGCCTGGGCGCGGGAGACTCTTGCAACTCACCATAGCTCGTAACTTAAATATTAGAGTAGCTGCCAGAAAATGTACCATGACAGATGTAAGAATGTGCAGGGCGAGAGGGTTGACGGGCGTACTGGTTCCGGTACTTCTATGCCCGTGATTTGGCCGGCTATGGCAGCAGGATTTTGGTCCAGTCCATCTGCGCCGCCAGTTTCTGTCCCACCTGAACCAAGTCCGGAATTGCCGACAGATCCGCTTCGTCAATATCGCGCGGTAACAGCGGGTTAAAGTTCTGCAGAATACCGGGCCATTGGCGGTCGACGGCGTCGTCCATCCAATCTTCGGAAGTATCCACCAGGGTGCTGGTGGTCCAGGAGATGGTTTGGATCAGCCCGCTGGGAGGGTTGTCGGCCTGTGGAAAATATCCGGTTCCGAGCGAGATCAGGCGCGTGGCCTCCGGCTTGAGGGTGTCGAACTGGAAGGCTTCGACGGCCGCCTGATACGCGGGATTGGCGGTGCCGCCTACGCCACCGTCGAAGAAGACGACGGTCTTGCCGCCGATGCCCTCGATTCGCCAGTGGTCGAAGTAGGTGGGCGCGCATGAGGAGGCCACCGCTGCATCCACCAGCTTCACCGATCCGGTGGTGCGGGCATTCTTCGGATTATCGCGAACGAAAAACCAATTGTGGCCATTCATGGCGGTGGCGGAAATCATCACGCGGATGGGGCTATCGTTGATCACAGAAGACGCAGCCGAGCCCAGAACGCTGATGAGAACCTTCTCGAGGTTCTTGGGATCGTACATGAAGCCCACCGCAACCCTCTTGGCGTCGGCGAGCACACCGGTGGGGGTAAAAATCTCCTGCGACCGGCCGGTGTAAACCTCGAGCAGGTCGGCCGCCGGAATTCCCGCCGCCACGGCCGCGGTGAGCAGGGCGCCGGTGGAAGTGCCGGCGCAGAAATCAACGTGATCGCGCGTGAGGCCGCCGAGCTGTTGCTCTAATTGCATCAGGCAGCAGCACGGAATGATCCCGCGGATGCCGCCTCCCCGGATGGACAATAGATTACTCATACGACGCATCCAGTTTACCCGGCGCCACCCGGCAAACGGGCAATCGGGGAACGGTCAGCGTGGTTCGGACCAGTGCTTCAGCGTGCGCTGGAGGCAGGCGCGGCAGATCTGTGCCACGACTCCGCTGGCGCGCCGGACCTCATGTGTGGTTTCACTTGCGCAGGCTTTGCAGAAACGCAGTTTCACCGGCAAGCCCCTCGGTTTGGCGTGCTGTCGAGCCGGTTGCATCGCTTCAAAATTAATTCGACCACGGTGGTGACTGGGACGCGAGATTCGCAGGTACCATCGCTGTACCAGTTCGCTAGTCCTGATAACCGGTCGTCCCCCGAACTTCCAGACTCGCTCGAACCCTATTGACACTGCCGGTGGCCCATGTACAATCCAGAATGGTGTCAATCTCACAAGGGAAGCGGCGCTAGATGCTCAAGGCCAGAAAGCCCCGCCCGGTCTCCGCCCCGGAGCTCGAGGGCTATAATAGCAGCGAAGTATCGCGGATCTGCGGCGTGAGCCTACGCCAGTTGCAGTGGTGGGACGAGCGTAACGTAGTTTCGCCGCGGCAGGATGGGCACAAGCGCGTCTACCGCGCCGAGGAAGTGGTGGAGATCTCGGTCATAGCCGAGCTGCGGCGCAAGGGTTTCTCGCTGCAAAAAATCCGTCGCGTGCTGCGGTTTCTGCAAAAAGACACTGGCAAGCGCTTGAGCGAAGCGTTGTCCGCCACCTCCGACGTGCATCTGCTCACGGACGGGAAATCGATCTACCTCGAAGAGGCTCCCAACCGCATCATCGACCTGCTCAAGAACGCCCGCCAGCCCATGTTCCTGGTGTGTGTCAGCGACCAGGTGAAACGCCTTTCGGCGGCTGGGGAACGCAAACCGGCTAAATCGGAAGTTTCGGCTGCCGCCCGCAAAGCGCGCGCGGTGTAATTAACGCGCCGTCTGACCCGTGCGCAGGGTTAGGGTAATTCCCCCAAGGACGAGGATTACCATCACGATATAGGACCAAGGGCTGTAGTCGCTGGTATAGGCGGCGACAGCGTTGATACCGTCCATGGCCGAGCCGCGTAACGACGGCGAAATCAGCAAGAACCCAGCAGCGAAAACGATCAAACCCAGGAATCGTGTCATAGCAACCTTACGAGATCCATCTTCGCAGCAGCCCATCGTTCGAGAAAGTTCCGGCTGTACTAACGGCGTACGGGGGGATAATAACAGATAGCAACGTTAAAAAATGGACGAACACTCGTTGCTATTGCAGCAGATACGCAATTCACCTACAATCTCTACTTGGACATGGGTGATTCCCCTGTCCACCGCATGAACATCTCCGTAAAGGGCGAATACGCCTTGCAGGCAATTCTGGACCTGGCTGCGCGGCGCCCTGGCGAACCGGTCAAGATTGCGGATATCGCCCGGCGCCAGAAGATTCCCCAGAAGTTCCTCGAACTCATCCTGGCCAGCCTCAAGCAGGGCGGTTTTGTCGAATCGCGCCGCGGCGCGGACGGCGGTTATTTGCTGGCGCGGCCCGCCGATGCGCTGACCATTGGCGAGGTGTTGCGTTTCGTGGAGGGCGCCCAAAACAGCCGCACCCGGACGCGGCGGAAAGACGATAGCCCGTTCGCGGAGATGTGGCAGCAAGTCGACGGCGCGGTTTCCGGTGTGCTCGACAAGACGAGTTTTAGCGACGTTTTGCGCGCCTGGGCCGAAAAACAATCCAAGTATGTACTGAACTGGGAGATTTGATTTGCGAATCTACGACGATAACAGCTTGAGCATTGGCCGCACGCCACTGGTCCGTTTGAACCGCGTCACGCAAGGCGCCAATGCCACCATCCTCGCCAAGATCGAAGGCCGGAACCCCGCCTACTCCGTCAAGTGCCGTATTGGCGCGGCCATGGTTTGGGATGCGGAGAAGCGCGGGATTCTCAAACCGGGCAAGCAGCTCATCGAACCCACCAGCGGCAATACCGGCATCGCGTTGGCGTTCGTGGCCGCCGCGCGCGGCTACCCGATCACCTTGACGATGCCCGAGACCATGTCTCTCGAACGGCGCAAGGTGCTCAAGGCGCTGGGCGCGAACCTGGTGCTGACCGAGGGAACGCAAGGCATGGCCGGGTCCATCTCCAAGGCCGAAGAAATTGTGGCGTCTGATCCGCAGCGCTACGTGCTGTTACAACAATTCAAGAATCCCGCCAATCCCGAAATCCATGTCCGCACCACCGGCC
Organism: Bryobacteraceae bacterium; assembly: GCA_035516375.1. GTDB lineage: Bacteria > Acidobacteriota > Terriglobia > Bryobacterales > Bryobacteraceae > PSRJ01. Next base: position 9,822 of record DATJAK010000150.1, on the reverse strand, counting down.
CGGAGATTTGGGAGGACACGGAGGGAACGATCGACGTGCTGGTTTCGGGGGTCGGCACCGGCGGCACGATCACGGGAGTGTCGCGCTACATCAAGAAGGAAAAGGGAAAGAAGATATTATCGGTGGCCGTCGAGCCGACCAATAGCGCTGTGATCACGCAGAGTTTGGCGGGGCAGGCGCTGAAACCGGGGCCGCACAAGATTCAGGGAATCGGCGCGGGGTTCATTCCGGATACGCTCGACCTTGCCATGGTCGATCGAGTACTCCAGGTTACTAACGAAGAGTCCATTGAAATGGCGCTGCGCCTCTCGCGTGAGGAAGGCATTTTGGCCGGGATCTCGTGCGGTGCCGCCGTGTCGGCCGCCGTGCGCTTGGCGAAAGAGCCGGAGATGGCGGGGAAAGTGATGGTAGTCATTCTGCCGGACGCCGCGGAACGCTACTTGAGTTCCGTGCTGTTCGAGGGGCTGTTTGATGATTAGAAGGTTCCGCTCCCTAATCGTCGCGGCTCTGAATTGTCGTGAAAATGAAAAAGCGGGCGCAATTTGGGTGATAGGGGTGAGTGCGCCCGCTGTCGTAACGGGGATTTGTCTAAAAAGACGGCGTTAGGTGGCCAGTAGTTACAAATTTCCGGATGGCTCTTTAGGGCTACAAATTGCACAATACGATTGAGTTACGGCCGGCGATGGGCGGAATCGTCCTGATCCTTACACTTGTGTTGGCGGCCACCGGCCAGGAAACTCAAACCTCGCCCGATTCTACTCAGATTATTTTGGAAAACTCCGGTAAACCGATGACGCTTCCCTTCCGCTGTACGGAAGATGACATCGGATGGGCGGGAATGAGTTGTTCCGAAGAGGAGCCCTGCCCGGTTTATCTGGAGGTAACCGCGGCGGAGGCGGTGGGCAGCCAGATCTTCGCGACGGGGAATCTACACTCCGATACGGTTACGCTTTATTCAGTACTGCTGCGCAGTCAGGATTCGGGCAAGACCTGGCGCGAGGCATTCCAGCGAACGCGCGGCGCCGGACTCGACCACATTCAATTCGCAGATTTCGCCAACGGCTGGGCCAGCGGGGAGACGCTCTTTCCCTTGCCGCAGGATCCCTTTCTTCTGATCACCGCGGATGGCGGCAAGACGTGGCACAAGCAGCCCATTTTTGACGACACGCAGCCCGGTTCGATCCAACAATTCTTCTTCAGCTCGAAAAACGAAGGCAGCCTGATTATCGATCACGGAGAAGGCAGCGGCAGTGAACGGTATGCCTTGTACGAATCACCCAATGCCGGCGGCACCTGGAACGTGAAGCAAATCAGCGGTAGACCATTGAAGCTGACCCATTCCGGCGAATCTTCGGACAATTGGCGCGTGCAGGCCGATCGTGCGACGCGCGCCTTTCGGATCGAGCAGCGGCAAGGCGAGCGCTGGGTGCCGGCAGCTTCGTTCGCGGTGAATGCGGGGGCCTGCCGGCCGGCGCGGTCGGAGCGCAAGGCGCCGGAAGAGGAGAAACCGCCGGCGAGTGAACCGCTGCCGGTGACGATAAGACGACCGCGGCGTTAGTGGGCTGTGTGGGGCCGGCCCTTCCGCGCGGCGTCCGACAGCGGAGCCTTACGTCATGGGCAGATCCAGAAACATGGCCATCGCCAGGCGCTCCTCGCGGTTCAGATCGTAGACCGCTTTCCAATCGTTATCGATGACCATGGTGGCCCGCTGACTTACCTGGAAGGCCGGCCATTGGGGGATCCCCGCATGGCTCGGATTGCCGGTGCGCGCGAAGGCTACCCACGCACCGCTGATGCGGTCGGCCAGAGGCTGAATCTTCGGCCCCGTTCCCACCAGCTCCGGCATGTGCCAGGCGTTTTGGAAGACGAAGGGGATTTCCAGGCAATGAGGGGAAAACCGTATGCCATCCTGCACCGGCGTCTTCCAGTTGAGTTGATACAGATATGCGTGCGCCTTGCCCAGCGCAGCCTTGCGCTCCGCCTGCAGGTTGGCCTTAGTTGGAAACGCGAGGATGGTGAAGTAGATTTCGCTGGGCGTAGCTTTGGGCCGGTTGCGTTGGAACAAATTGATGATGCGGTCGGCATCGGCGCCGAGCCGGTCGTGCAAGCGCGAGCGCATGGTGGCGTCATCGAGCGCCAGCAAGTCCGGCGAGGCGAAATAGGTGCCTTCCGTTTCAGCGGTGCCGATCATCACGGGCACGTCGGCGGAAATCTCGGGAGCGGTGGGATCGAACGGATCGTGCGGCAGCGACTTGCCATCCACCACCGGACCCAGACGAATGCCGCCATCCGCGCTCGCCGCCTCCAGCAGTTGCTCGACGGGCAGACTCTGCAGCTCGTCTATTTTGCTCGGATCGATGGGCAAATGCGCCATTAACTTTTCGGTATTGCGCTGCGCCTGCTCGCGCGAGAGCTGCTTGAGCGTCGATCCGCTTTCGACAACGGCTTTGTGAAAGAGGCCTTTGGCAGCGGGCATCGCGAGCAGCGTGCTGACCTTCCCGCCTCCGCCGGATTGCCCGAAGATGGTGACGTTCGCCGGATCGCCGCCGAAGCGCGTAATGTTGTCGCGAACCCATTCGAGCGCGGAGACCAGATCGAGAATGCCGACGTTTCCGGAGTCGGCGTATTTCGCGCCGCCCACCTCGCCCAGGAACAGATGGCCGAAAACCGTCAGGCGATGGTTGAGACAGACGACGGTGACATCGCCGGTTCGCGCCAGATTCGTTCCGTCGGCGGCTAGGGTGGTTCCCGAACTGTAGGTGTATCCGCCGCCATGGATCCACACCATCACCGGGCGCTTGCGTCCGTCGTTGATGCCCGGCGTGAAGACGTTGAGCACCAGGCAATCCTCGCCATGCGTGGCGTTGGAGCGCAGCCCTGCCCCGATGGCGCTGGCGGCCGGCATGATCTGCGCTGCGGTGTGACCATTTTCGTAGGCATCGCGCACGCCGGTCCAGGGCTCCGGCTTGCGTGCCGGCAGAAAACGATTCGCGCCGGCGGTGGAGGCGCCGTAGGGAATCCCGCGAAACACGTGGACGCCGTTGTTCGCGAGACCACGAACTTTGCCGGCCGTGGTTTCGACCACGGGGCTTTCCGCTAACGTCACGATCGTTCGCGCCGCGGAAGCCGGGACCGCGGCCCAGGCGCCGCCAACGAGTGTCGACGCCAGCAGATTTCGCCGGTTCATTTCAACGCGCAGCGGCTGATCCGAGAGGATGCGTTTCGAACCCATGAGGATACTCCTTTGGAGAGGCGTTTCTGGCTGATTAGCCTATCACATCTCCAATGTGTACTTGAACTTGGGGCCTATCCTTGGGTATCATGACAACGCGTAATCAGGACGCAAGGAGGCACTCAGGGCGATGCTTCTACGAGTGGTGTTCGGTGGTTGTCTGGCGGGGATAGCGGCGCTGGCCGCTTCCAACTCCCCCACTTCTTCGGTCACTTTCAACAAGCAGGTTCTGCCGATTCTGCAGAAGAACTGCCAGGGCTGTCACCGCCCCGGCGAAGTCGCACCGATGTCGCTGTTGACCTATGCCGAGGCGCGTCCGTGGGCCAAGGCGATCAAGCTGGCCGTGGTGACGCAGAAGATGCCGCCATGGTTTGCCGATCCGCAATACGGCCATTTCTCGAACGACCGCAGGCTGAGCCAAGCCGATATCGACACGCTGGTGGCATGGGCGGACAACGGCGCGCCGGAAGGAAACCCCAAAGATGCGCCCGCCCCCATGAAATTCACCGACGGATGGAACATCAAGCCAGACATCGTCGTCGAGATGCCGAAGCCGTTCCACCTGCCCGCTAAGGGAACGATCGATTATCAATACATATTGGTGAAAGGCAACTTCACCGAGGATCTGTGGGTCTCCGCCGCCGAAATGCGCCCGGGCAATCCCAAGGTTCTGCACCACGGAAAAGTTTGGGTACGGCCGCCGGGATCGCACTGGATGGAGCATGCCGAATACGGCGAGGCGTACAGCACGGGCATGGGCAAGAATTCGCTTGCGGAAGGCAATGACATCTTGGGCAAGTTCAACCCCGGATTGGGCGCGCAGACTTTTGAAATCGCCGGCTCGGCGAAGCTCGTTCCCAAGGGGTCGGACCTGGTGTTCGAGCTGCACTACACCGCGACCGGCGAAGAGACAGAAGATGTTTCCAAACTCGGGATCGTGCTGGCGAAGCACGCGCCCACTACGCGCTACATGCTCTCGCCCGGACCGACCGCGCTCAACCTGGTGATACCGCCGCAAGATGGCAACGCCGAGGTGGTGAGTGAAGTTACCGTCGGCGCGGATGGTGTGCAACTGGTGTACGCCCAGCCGCACATGCACCTGCGCGGGAAAGATTTCGAGCTGCGCGCGACCTATCCCACGGGCGAGACCGAAACGCTGTTCAAGGGCAAATTCGATTTCGACTGGCAGCTCGGCTACAATTTCGCCAAACCGATTCCGCTTCCGCGGGGCACGCGGCTGATCGGGATCTCCCATTTCGACAATTCGGCGAACAACAAGTGGAATCCCGATCCCTTGAAGCAGGTGTACTGGGGTCCGCAGAATTGGGACGAGATGAGCAACTGCTTCGTCGGTCTGGTTTTCGACGTGAAGACCGATCCGGAAACGGTGTTTCACCGGTCGGGCCCAAGCCTTCTGCCGCGCGGCATGTTCGGACCAACGCTGGCTGTGCTGAAGTAGCATTATGCATTACAGGGGCCATGCCCCGCGCTCCCGGAAGGTAGTGGTCATGAGCCTGGTTGCAGCTGTTGTTTTGCTCGCGACTTCGGCCCTGGCGCAACACGCGTCATCGGCTGCGCCGAGGGTGCGCCACAAAGTGGATCCCGAGTACACAGACGAAGCGCGCAACCAACACAGCCAAGGGACGGTCGTGCTCTACACCAAGATCGGCACCGATGGCCGCGCCCGCGACATTAAGGTTATCCGACCGTTAGGTCACGGGCTGGATGAGAAGGCCGTGGAATGCCTGGCGAAGTGGGAATTCGAACCTGGGATGAGAGACGGAGTGCCGGTAGAGACGCCCGCCTCGGTGGAAATCAATTTTCTGCTTGAGCAGTAAGATGGCAGCCCGTAAACCGACCCTGCTGTGCATCGCCGCCGGCCTGTGCTTGGCCGCGTTCGTACGCGCCGAAAGCTTCGACGCGCAGTTTGAAACCATCCAGAAAACGGCCACACGCGAGCAGTTGTACGCGTTTCTGTGGGCACTGCCCAAAGGCGGCGACCTGCACAATCACCTCGGCGGCGCTTTTTTGGCAGGGCAGTTGTACGATGCCGCGATCGACCCGAAGCGCACCAACGGCAATGAGTTCTACACGCGAACCCTCATCAATAACTGCCCGGACAGTACCGAGCCGCTGATCCTATACCGCAACATTCAGCGGTCGACGTACGAGAAGTTATCGGATTGCCGAAAAAAGGAATATCAGAAGCTGGCCGGCCTTTCGGCTCGAGCGAAGGCCGATTGGATTTCCTCTCTGGTGCTTGACCGCGAAGGCAAAGGCCGCAACGAATTCTTCGAAGTGCGGGGCGAGCGAGTAGGGGAACTCACCAACGACCCATGGCTGGTGACGGACATGCTGGTCCAGACCATGAAGAACTACTCGGCCGAGGGCCTGCGATACCTGGAGACACAAGCGGGCGCAGCCGCGTTCCGCGACCATGATGGCCGGCCGATCGATCCGGAACGCGGAGTGGCGATGTACCGGGAAGCACTGGCGCGGCCGGATGCCAAAGCAACCGGCATGACCGTGCGCTTTCTGCGGACCATTATCCGGTTCAGTCCGGATGCGCCCGAGATGATCGAGCAGGCATATCAGTTCGTGGCCGCGCATCGCGATCTGTGGGTGGGCATAAACATGGCGGGCCGCGAGGATAACGGCAAAGGTTACCCGCTCCGGTTACTCGAAACCTTTCGCAAAATGCGGCGCACCTACAGCAACATTCCGCTCTCCTTGCACGGCGGTGAGCTCGATCAGCCCGGCCCGGAGGTACGCCAGACGCTCCTGCTGGGCGCGACCCGCATCGGACACGGCATCAATTTGATTACCGACCCCGACACCATGCTCCTCATGCAGAACGGAAGGTATCTGGTCGAAATCAATTTGATCAGCAATCGGCTGCTGGAATATGTCCCGGATTTGAGCAAGCATCCGTTTCCGGAGTACCTGCGCACCGGCATCCCCGTCTGCTTGAACCAGGACGATCCGGGCGCGTGGGACTCCAACATCACGGACGAATACTTTACGGCGGTGACTTTGTTCCATCTGACGTGGAGCGAGATCGTGCAGATGGGGCGGGATAGCCTGCGCTATTCATTCGTCGAGCCGGCGGTGAAGAAAAGGCTGCTCGAGGAGTATGCGGAGGCGGTGGCGCAGTTTGGGCGGAAGTACGGAGACGGCAGTTGGGCGCAGAAGCTGGCGGGCGTGAGGCCTGAGTTTTCGGGGTACGCGGCGCGCAATTTCGCTTTTCGTGGGCAGTAGCGATACGCTGGCAGATCGCGCTACTTCGCCAGGTCGGCGAACTCTTCATACGGCAAGTCGCAGCCCAGCCGTTTGAGTTCCGCCATGAAGTACGCATCCACCTGACGCTGCTGTTCCGCGCTCAACAGTTCCGAGGATCCGCCCTGCGAGCCCTTCCGCACCATCGCCACTGGCTGTTGCCAGGGAATCATGTTCCACATCGCGAACTTATCGTCGTTGCGCTTCATATACGCAAACGACGACTTCTCGCAAACCTCTTGAATCATCGCCTCGGTAGTGCGCACCCCCAGGAAATCCGCAACTTCGCGCACCGCCGCTCGCAGATCGCGCTTCATCGACTTGAAGGAGAAGATCCGGACGTTGGGCCGGTGGCGCTCGGCCCAGTAACCCGCCGCATTGGTTGCCCAGCTTCCACCCATGAAAAAATTCTCGGAAAGGAAAAGCCCGAGCCAGTCGGATATCGGCGGCCGGGCAGGTCCCAGGACGGCTCCGAAGAAGTGATAGTTCGATACCACGACGTCCTTGGGATCGCGGATCACTGCGATGTAACGCGCCTTTTCTGAGCAGGGGAGCAACTCCCAGTTGTAGTGCGTCTTGATCACGCGCTTCTGTTCGGGCGAGGCCATCCAAACCGCGGGATCCTCTACGGGGATGGCGTACTTGCTCATGGGTCCGAACTGGCGCGAATCAGGCCAGGGGACTACGCAGTGGATGTGCTCGAATTCGCCTTTGCCGTGGAAGAGGAGCTGATGGGCAATCTGCATCATCCAATTGGTGCCGCTCTTCGGGTACGTCATTACGAACACATCGTGTGTCGTGGGGACGTAGCCGCGGAAGGCGTTGCGCCTGGCGAGCTGACGCTGCCGGCCCGCGGCCATCGAACCGGCCACACGCTCCATCAGTCCCAGTTTGCGAAGAAGGAAACCGACCGGAGCAACCGCGCCATACATCCAAGCGCCCAATAGATACTTGACGGCGAGTGGCGGCGGTTGGCGCCGGTAGCTGGATGTAACGGTAGCCGGCGCAGAACCGGTCATGCCTATTGCCCGCCGGAGTCGCGCTTCACAGCCTTGCCGTAGACTTCAATGCGCGCGACGTCAGACCATCCACCCTGACCGTGCCCGCTGCCGGGCATGAGATCGGCGAAGCCCACTTCATCGACCTTGCTGAGATCGGGCTTCTCCACCCAGGTCCCCCTCGTGAGCACTTTGTCCGGCTCGAGCTTGAGCCAGTGAACATCGGCGAGCAGGAATTCATTCTCCTGCCAATCGACCATCGAGCCATCGGCGTGATCGCCTACCAGCCACGTTCCATCGGCCAGCTTGACAATGGGCCGCACCTTGTGAAACCCGGAGACCTTGGTGACCCAGCGGATGCGGGCCAGGCCGGTCAGGTCCACGTAGTTGTTCTTGTCGCGCAGCGCGGCGGCGCAATTGGCGGTGCAAAGACCCGTCCACAAATGGATGGGATCGTTCTCGTCGCCTTCCTTGCCGGTGAGCTGGATGTCTTTTGAAGCCGGGCCGTAGAGCTTCAGCTCGAGTTCGGGGTTGGCCGTTGCCGCGAGCGTGATGGGATGCTCGCCGCCACCCGGCAGCTGCTTCCAATCCTCCTTGAAGAACAGCGGCGGACGCACCACACGAGCGGGCCGCTGCCCACCCGGTTGCTGCGCGAGCGCGCTGCCCGCCAGCGCGAAGACGATCCATGCGATCCGAAGTTTCATGCACCCTCCAGTTCTGTTGGTGAAGTATATCACCGTGCACACCGCTCCCTTTGGTCGCGGCTCGGTATCAGTCGTCACGGGGTCAACGAGCGCTCTGCGCCGAGCTGCCCCAAAGCTGCTGCGTAGCCAGGCGCGCGCCTTCGGTCATCGCCTGAAACTTGGCCCAGACCACGGTGGGATGAATCTCCGGGTTGTAGCTGGCCTGCGACGAGAAGCCACAATCGGTGCCGGCGATTACGTTCTCGCGCCCCACCAGCCGGGCGTAGCGGCCGATACGCTCGGCGATGAGCTCCGGATGCTCCACGATGTTGCTGGCGTGCGTCACGACGCCCGGGATGAGCAGCTTGCCATCCGGCAATTTGACGCTTTCCCACACGTGGTATTCGTGCTCGTGGCGCGCGTTGGCCGCCTCGAACGAGTAAGCGCCGGCGTTGATTTTCAGCATGACCTCGACGATGTCGCTGAGCGGCGCATCGTGCACGCGCGGGCCTTCGTTGATGCCGTAGCAGGTGTGGAACCGCACGCGATCGGTCGGAATGCCGCGCAACGCGTGGTTCAGAGCTTCCACCCACAGCTCGGCCGATTTGCCACGTTCCGCCACGCTCATCGACGGCCGGCTGAAGATTTCGGTGAGGAATGGATCGTCGATCTGGAGCACGAAGCCGGCATCGACAATGGCGTGATATTCGGTGCGCATGGCCTCTCCCACGGCTTCGAAATAGGCCTCTTCGGTGGGGTAATACTCGTTAAAGCCCACACCACTGGGCGCGACCGAGGGCATGAAAACGTCCTCAACCGCGACGCCGGAGAGCGCAGCCTTCAGGTTTTCAATATCGCGGCGCACGGCGTCGAGACCGCGGTAGCTCACCGGCCCGGTGCAGACCATCGGTATGATCGGCGAGACAGAACCGCCCGTCATCGCCTGGCTCATGTATTGCTTGTAATACTCGGGGAAAGCTTCGGTCTCGGCAGTGAAGCGGGGGAAGTTTGCATTCGGCCGCGGCTCGAATCCCGCCAGGCGCTCGCTCACATAGGCGAAGAAGCCGAGTTTCCCTTGTTCCCCATCGGTGGGGATATCGACGCCCGCGCCGGTCTGCTGGCGGACGATCTCCGCCACGGCGCTCTTGACTCGCGAGGCGTAGGCCTGTTCGTCGTAGGGTTGGCCGCCGGCTTTGGCCTTCATCAAATCGAGCAGATCTTTGGGCCGCGGCAAGCTGCCGCAGTGAGTGGTCAAGATGCGAGAAGTGCTCCGTTTCATGCGGAGGTGAACTCGGAAGGCACTATATCATAGGAAGCCTACGCCGACGCGGAATTCTGCGGAAACAGGAGCCCTTCAGGTCTCCATCACCCAGCGGTGATTGCAGCAATCATCGCCCTGCATCAGGGTCTTGGTACGGATCAACCTCATTTTGGGATTAAACGTCGTGGTGGCAATGTAATCCTGAGCGCAGATGGACGCGTAGCCAATGTCGCCGGCGTCCTGCGCGCGAAACGTTTTGGCCCAGAGGCACTGCGATACGTGGATCTCGAACGCAGCGGCATTCTCTTCCAAGACGTCATAAACCAGGGCGCCGCGCTGAATTGGCTGGGTTTTCATCCAATATTCGAACGT